>JBAXGN010000239.1 GCA_037139415.1 Verrucomicrobiota bacterium
GCGAGATGACCGACCTGCTCCAAGCTCCGATAGCCTGGTATAGCAATGACTGGCATCAAATCGGACTAACCTACTCCGCCGCAGAAGATTACACGATGCTCTATATAGATGGTCGTGCTGTAGCTAAAGGTCTTGGTATGGGGGCATTAGCAGGTATCAAGAATACTGAAAAGTACGGAGTCTTCGTCGCCAGTGACCAGACAGCACACAGCATAGCCCTGGGGGAGTACGACCTTCTGACCACCTTCTATACTCTACGCGATGAGGCGAGCTATGCGTTTAACTGGAAATTACTGTCAAAGGCTGCAATGTTAGGCCCGATTACACCAGCGGAAGATCAAGCGCGACACCAACGCCTGGCAGCACTCAAGACTGGCGGACAGATAGGTGGACCACATTTTGCGCCGAGAGCGATGCAGAAGGGGCCGGGAAATCCAGGGGGTGGCACGAATACCGGCAGCGGCGAATTCACGTTCGAGACCGTTGACTATGGTACCAATGTTTATCTGTTATCGCCAGTGTATGAGGTGACCACCAACCAATCCACCAACCTGTTCCTGACCATCACCAACACCGACCATTTCACGCTCTACACCCTTTATGGCACCCCTAACTTGAGCGGTTGGGATACGAATCAAATCTGGGTGTTCCGTGGCGAGACCAATCAGACCAGTATCCAACTCACTAACCTGACTGAAACTGTGAACTTTTACCGGATTGTCGTTTACGTGGACACGGATGGTGATGGTATGCCGGATAGATGGGAGTTGGAACACGGGCTAAATCCTTTCGTCAATGATGCGAGCCAAGACGCGAACGGGGACGGCATTTCCAACCTGCAAGCCTACCGCTTGGGGCTCAATCCGCTGGTGGGCCATACGAACGACGTATCCGGCGTGATCAATCTCCAAGTCTTCACTCCGCTGAAATAACCTCAGGAACCAAGGGAAACTTATGAACCAATACAGCGACTATCAGCACAGTGCGGACTCCCAGCAACCAGGGCGTGAAAGCCAGATTCCAACACCAGCAAGCAAGCGGGCGTCATCCTGTTGGTACGCGATGCTCATAGCCCTTCTCCTGCTGCTGGGCGGAACGACGCATGCCGCCACCACCAATGTCACGGTGAAGATCTGGATGGGTGGCTGGGCTTCCTCGGGTTATGTCGAATATCCATCATTTACAGCTTCCAACGTGAATTGTTTTCTAAGCCTGGAATGCACTAACGAGAATTTTAATGGAGGTTGGGGATTGGCTCCGTACTCCGGTGTCGGTACTTCCATGACCAACACGATGACGATGGAGGTGGGCCGGGAATATCCATTTGCAATTACCAGCACTAATTGGAATACGCTTGGGGTAGTCAGTGTGGCCATATACGCGGTGGTGGATAACGATTGCTGGTTTTATCCGTTCGTTGATAATCAGTATGTTGCATATTATGGCTGGGGCAGCAACGGCACAGCCTATGTCAGTGTCAGGCGGTCGCCCTGTCCCCTGAAAATTGAATTTTCCCCGGAATGCTGCCTGATGGCCGACGGGGAATCCCAAAAATTCGCGATGATCTCACTGACCGACGGCTATGTGAGTATTGCGGACTACGGGCCAATTACCTGGTCGCTGACCGGTCCCACCCTCGGTTGCTCCATGGATTCCACCAATGGCATCATCACCGCCGGCACCACGCCCGGCACCATTACGGTGCGTGCCACCACGACCAACGGCTGTTATATTGAAGCCCCGCTGGAGGTATGTCCGGACCCCAGCAGCCAATTTGGCTCGGGTGGCTCTGGCGGAGCCGGTGGTTCGAGCGGTGGCGGTTGTTCCTCCTGTAAAAAGAACCCTGCGCCCGGCAGTGTTGCGCCGGGGTTTTGTTCGCCGCGTCCGCCCTCGGCCAACGGTTATACTCCCCCGAGCGTCACCTTGACCTTGCAAGTTGGCAGCGGTGACGAAGGTAACAGCCAGGGCGTCCTGCAACTGACGGCCAGCAGCAACCCTGCCGATCTCTACCAGCCTCAGTCCATGCGGTATAATTATGTGCGGAGTGAACTGCAGGTGAACAATGATTCGGGCAATATCGTGCAAGTTGGCGCGCCGGAAGTCGTGATGGGTTCCAGCAACTGGGCCACGGGTTTGAAGTTGAGTTTTTACGAACCCGGCCTGGCCACGCTGCAAACCAATGGCACTTATAGCTTCTACGGCGATCCGCATACCACGGTGGAAATCTGGGATGTGGATGGCTCCGGCCCCATCACCAATCAGGTGCAGGTCAAGGAAGTCCGGGGCGGCCAAACCAGGCAATGGCTCTTGGAACGGAATGCCACCGATGGCGTCTGGACCATTTCCGATGGCGATGGCAAACGCTGGGAAACCATGAACATCACCTATCCCACCACCAACCAAATGGTGGCGGTTCGGGAAGTTCGGGATAATAATAATACCCACTTGGTATCTTCCAGTACTCGCGTCTATGAGGCCGTGGGTGATAACTGGAGGCGTATCCGTGAAATTGCGGGAACCGGTTCCGCTGCGCGCACCAACCGGTTTGAATATGGTGCCAACGGGATGTTGCGCCAAGCCGAATATGCCGATGGCAACTGGCAAATCTACGAATACGATGAGTCCTTTCGCATTACCAAGACCTATTCCGCTTACCTCAACTCACCGCCAACCACCAACAGCGCCGATTGCCGGGTGCGTGAACTGAGCTATTTCGGGGATGGTTATGGGGACAGCAGCGCCGTCAGTCCCCTCTCGCCGCGCATGGTGGAAGAGAAAATTTTGGATCAAACCGTCTCGCGCACCTTTTACTCCTATCAGCCTGGTCAAACCGTTGAAGTCCGTTGTCCCACCAGTTCCGCAACGCCGGGTGATGATGGGGGGCTAACCAGTTTCACCACCTATTACACCAGCGGTTGGGTGACGGATCGGGTGGCTGCGCAACAGCGACCGGATGGCACCGTAACCCTTTACCAATACTTTACCGTTCCCGAGGCCCGTGGTTCCCTCACCAATTATTACACCAACGTAGTGATGACCGGCGTGCTTGATGCTACCTTTACCAATATCGAGTCTGGCACCAAAACCATCACCATTGCCGATGCCTTGGGCCGTCAACTCTCCCGCGACGTGTACGCCGTGCAGTATGGCCAGAGCGACCTTTTGGTGGACCACACCAGCTACAGTGAGTTTGATAGCTTTGGCCGCGCCCGCAAAACTACCTACCTTGATGGCACCTACACCTATACCGCCTATACCAACGGTGCTTGCTGCCAAAGTGTGGTGGTCACTAATCGCGAAGGCACCGTCACCGCCAGCACCTTTGATACGCTCGGGAACCTCACCGAAACTGCCGTGCAAACCCCGGCGGGCATCCTTCACACCCTGTTTGAATATGAGGCGGGTGGCCAACTGCTGACCCGCAAACGCATCGGTGCCAACAGTACCTTGATCACCGAGTTCACCGCGACCTATGACACTGCCGGGTACCAACTCTCCAGCCAGGATGCCTTGGGGCAGACAACCTATGTGATTCAGGGCGGTTCTCCACTGGTCCGCACCAATACCTATCCCGATAGCAGCACCCGGATCGAATATTTTGCCCGTGATGGCACCTTGTTGCGTGTTGAAGGAACGGCTGTCTTTGGCCGGGCCTACACCAACGGGTTCGAGGATGGCCTGTTCTTTACCCAGGAAACCAAACTGCTCGCCAATGGCCAGCTTTCCTCCGAATGGACCCGTACCTATACCGATATCTTTGGGCACACTGTCAAGACCGCGGCTTCTGGCAACCGCACCACCCTGACGGTGTTCAATGCGCTGGGCCAAGTGTCCCAAACTGTGAATGCCGACGGGTTTGCTACGTTTTATGCGTATAATCCCCTCGGCGAACAACAGGATGTGGGGCTCGACCTCAACGGCGATGGTCAGATGAATTACAGTGCCGGGACCGACCGCATTACCCGTACCGTGCGCGGCTACGGCACGCGGGATAATTATCCAGTGCGTCAAACTCAGACCTATGTCTGGAACGACCTGAACTCCGGTGCCACTTCCCTGGTCAGCACCGTCTATGGCACCTTCGATGGCCGCACCAACTGGTGGATTCGACACGGCCAGACTACTCGACAAGAAACCTATGTGGACCGCGATCAGGGCACTCGCACCGTCATCACCTATCCGCCCGCTGGAGAAGCCACCACCAACCGCTATCGCCACGGCCAACTCGAATGGGTTGGACGCGGACGTTTGGGCGAGGTGTCTTATGGCTTTGATGAATTTGCCCGGCCTTGGTTGCTCACCGATGCCCGCGCAGGCACCCGCACCAATTGGTTTGATAACCTTAACCGAGTTTGGAAAACCGCCACCCCTGCGCCTGCTGCCGGCCAAGCCAGTCAGGTCACCACCCACGAGTTTAACGAACGTGGCCAGGTCTGGAAAACCACGCTGCCCGATGGCGGGGTAATCACCAACCTCGTGGATGCTCGTGGACTGACACGCACTAACTTTGGCGCACGCACTTACCCTGCCGGCTACGGCTACGATCTCGATGGACGCATGAGCAGCCTCACCACCTTTGGCGCAGCGGGTGCAGCTACCGCCCTCTGGAATTACGATAGCGAAAGCGGTTACCTCACCAGCAAACGCTATGCCGATAGCCGTGGCACTGACTACACCTATTCGCCGGGTGGCCAACTCACTTCCCGCACTTGGGCGCGGGGTATCACCACCTATTACACCAACAACCTCGTCGGGCAAATCACTGACATTGACTATAGCGGCGGGGCTTCCAATGTGGCATTGACGCTGGACCGCCAAGGGAAAGTGAAAACCGTAGTACAAGGTGACATGATGACCACGCTCACCTATAACGATGCCGGTCAACTCTTGACGGAAAGCCATTGTGGCGGGATATTGAATGGCGTGACGGTGAGCAATACGTTCAGTTCAGCACAACGACGCGAAGCGCTTGGTGTAGCAGTTGGTGGTGGCAGCGTCTATGCGGTGAATTACGGGTATGATTCGGCCTTGCGGTTGGCCGGGGTCACCAACGGTAATCTCACTGCTGCGTATAGTTACTGGCCCAACTCTTCGCTGGTCAGCAACCTTGTTTTCAAGTCCAACGATCAAGTTCGTTTGACCACCACCAAGACCTTCGACGCGCTAAACCGCCTGACGGAAATTTCATCCGTGTCCTCGGTGTCATCTGTGGTTAAATTCAATTACACGTATAATGCCGCCAACCAACGCACCCGGATTGATCTGGCGGGTTCCAGTTACAGCGATCCCACCTACTGGCAGATCAATTACGATGCGTTGGGGCAAGTCATAAGCGGAGCACGTAAATGGTCCAATGCGGTGGCGGTGGCGGGCCAACAGTTTGAATATGGGTTTGATACCATCGGAAACCGGCTCACCTCCAAACGTAACGGACGCCAGTCGGATTATGCGGTTAATCTGTTGAATCAAATCACCAACCGGACCGTGCCGGGTTATGTCAGCCTGTCTGGTCGAGCCAATGCACAAGCCACCGTGACGGTAAACTCGCAACGTGCTGATCGTCAGGGAGACTACTTCCACCTGGAATTGCCGGTGAATAACACCAGCAATGCGGTCTGGTTGACTTTGACCAATCTGGCTGTGCTGAATCAGGGAACGAACTTGGATTTATTGGTTGGCACTACTGGCCATGTATATGTCGCCAGGACGCCAGAAGTTATTTTGCATGACCTTGATGGCAACCTTACCAACGATGGCACCTGGCATTTCTTGTGGGATGCCGAAAACCGATTGATTGAGGCTGAGACGACACTGGCTGCCGAGAATGCCGGTCATCCAAGGCAGAAACTTGTGTTTGTGTATGATTGGCGCAGCCGACGGATTGGCAAGACGGTGTATGAGTGGAGCAGCGGGGCCTGGGCTCTGGATTATCAGCGCAAGTATGTGTATGACGGGTGGAATTTGCTGGTGGAACTGGATGACAATAATCAGGTTGTTCACAGTTATGTTTGGGGGAAGGATTTGAGCGGTAGTGAACAGGGTGCGGGTGGTGTGGGTGGCTTGCTGATGTTCAATACGTATTCTAACTCCTGCCTCCAAACTTCCAGCTTCTATTGCCATGATGGCAACGGGAACGTGGCAGCCCTGGTCAATGCGGCTGACAGTTCCATATCGGCGGTGTATGAGTATGGTCCGTTTGGTGAGGTGATTCGCGCTACTGGTCCCATGGCTTTCCCGAACGCATTCCGGTTTTCAACTAAGTACATGGATGATGAGACCGGGTTACTTTATTATGGGCACAGGTATTACGGAACGAGCACCGGGAGATGGGTAAACAGGGATCCAATTGATACAAGTGGTGGAGTGAATATTTATGCCTTTGTGTTGAATGCACCTGTTTTAATAATAGATGATAATGGCAACTCACCTCAAATACCACCGCCTTCTGGCCCTCCACCCATACCAGTTCCTGGCGGTGGTGAGAATTCTACATGGGTTCAAGCTAATCCACAAGAGCCTGGAGGACGCCAAGCATGGAGGCCTGCCCCCCCAGTGAATAATCCAAGCGGAGGCCAGCCTAGTGCAAGTTGGGACAACGAAGGGCATTGGGACGTTGACGATGGCAGCGGTAATCGCCAAAGATATGACTGGCGTGGAAATCCTATTGATCCTGACCAGGCTCACAACCGCCGAAAACCCCCTGTTCCGATAAATAGTCCCAAGCCGCGATGTGGGCTCATCGGCGGCGTAATTGGAATTTTGGCAGCATCTGAGGTCAGCGCTAATGCAGGTGAAGACGAGGCTCTCGCAGATAGAGCTACATGGAGCAGTTTTACTAGATTTACCGGAAAAACTGTAGAGAATGGTGCCTGCTATTGCAATTACGTTAGAGTGCTATACAAGCCATGCAATTGCGAATACGTTTCTAGCCAAACAATAAAAGCCAAGGTTGATTGTGCCAAAAAATGTCCAAATGATCCAAGCGGCTTGTCAGCGACCATTTCAGAGAACTGGTAGCAACAGGCGAGAAGGATAAAGATTATGCGTTTTCTAACACAAGAAGACAGTTTTGAATGGTGCAAGCACCACGCTTTTAAAGTCACAGTTAGTTCAAATGGTTTGTATGAAACTCGTGACCTAGAAAGTGTTAGCTCCCATTCCATAAGGTTCTCTCCGCCTTCCGACTCTGGGAAGAAAGTGGCTCTCGCTCGTGCGATAGTCGAGCAGTGGGAGCTAAAAAGTGGAATGCTGCTGTGGGTTCAGAATTGGGGGGTATGGCCATCCTCTGGACATTTGCCATTAATGGGGCTCGTGCGGACAGCATTGGGAGAAAAAAGATCGTTGCATTTAACACCTGGGCATCTCGCTGGGCTTGAAGATAAGGACGCTGCTGTCAGTATTCTGGTGGTCAGCCTTGAGTTTTTTTGGGATTGTCTAGTTTGTACAGCCGAAGATGGGAATGCCTTTTTTACCTCTCACGATGAGTATTGCGTAATTAGTTGTCGAAGTGTTAGCGACATTAAAAAAGCAGAAAATTTATTACGCAGTGTCTGTTCCTAAATAAAATACAGATGCAGGCGAAGTGCCAACTATTTCCTGAGCACAAAAAACACCCTAAAAGTGCATTAAAATTCAAGCCCTCGCACCTCATTGGTAAGCGCACTCACTCATATAATCCGAACATCCCCTCCCGCCCCAGTTTCTCCCGATCCTTAATGGTATGATGAACTGAAGATGGTCCTAAGCCATTACCCCGCCCCCTGATACAACCGAGTGTCAGGGGGCGTTTCAGTTTAAGCCCATACCAAGAAAGGATTCGATATGTCCCCCAAGCCGGTTAGATACTTGAACACGAAATCCAACCCCACCCCTCCCACTAACCCATACAAAACAGTGGTATAATAATTTGAAGCCGGGATTCGCTTATTGAGTCCCGGCCTTTTTATTGCACTACGGGAGGGCTATTCTTCAAATCCCTCCCTCCCCCAAACCTATTCTTTCATAGATTGGGCCTTTCATTTTCACCCCCAAACAAACCCCAAAACCAAAACCCTAAACCAAAAGGAACCATTATGGCTATCATACTCGAAGCCAACTATAGCAAGAAAATCGGGCTGGCTGGTTATTCAAGTCACCAGTTCAGCGTTACCCTCAAAACCGAAATCATTGACCTCGCACAAGTTCAGCCAGAGAGCGAGCGTCTATACCATCAGTTGCAGGAAAGCGTGGACCATTCAATTCAGGACGTTGGCTGGTTACCTGAACAGAACGGCAAAACCAATGGAAGCAACGGGACTAACGGCAGCGGCAAGACAAACGGTAATGGGAGCAAACCAACGCCCAAGCCTGAGATGTGGTTATGTACGCCAAGGCAGAAAGACCTGATCCTGAAAATCGTCGAAGAAAACCAACTCGACAAGAAAGAGATCGAAGGATTGGCCCAGGATCGTTTCAGTAAAGGCGTCAAAAACCTCAATATGATGCAGGCTAGTCAGCTCATCAAAGAGTTGCTCGAAAAGTATCCTGGCAACGGCAACGGGAATGGAAACGGCCGGACCTATAATCGCATCCCTAACCGAACTGCCGCATGATCGCCTTACTTGAACCACCTCGTGCTACTCCTGAACCGAATAATGATCGGTTGGAAGAGTTGGTTAAAACGGTGTCTGCATCTCGGCTCAACCTCTGGAACAACTGCCGGCTTAAATTCTACTTCCGGTACGTGTTGCAGATCAGTAAACCCAAGACTGCTGCACTGTTCGTCGGTAGTCTTGTTCACGCTATCCTGCAATCCTGGTCTATGGCACGTTGGAAGAAAGAGCCGTTTGATCTGGAAAAGTACAAAGCCCAGTTCGACGAGCAATGGAAGGATCAACAAGCAAAGGCTAGGATTGATTGGGAAGGAGAAGAAGACAAGGAACGCGCTGGTGCCTGGAATGCCATCGAATGCTACTTCAAACAAACGCCTATTACCCAAGATGAAAAGCCGGAAGCAGTGGAAGTGTCAGTAGAGGCAGATCTGGAAAAGCATGGATTGCCTAAGCTGATAGGGGTATTGGATCTGGTAAGGGAAGGAGGAAGGATAGTAGACTTCAAAACCTGCGGTCAAACCCCTCACCCCGAAATGGTCAAACACACCAACCTACTGCAACTATCCTGTTATGCAGTGCTGTACCGGGAATGCACTGGTCATCTGGAAGGCGGGCTCGAAATCCACAGTATCGTCAAAACCAAAACGCCCAAGATCATCATTACGGAACTGCCACCCATGACTAATCAGCAACAAACCCGGCTCTTCAAAATCATCGAATCGTACCAGGCAGGCATATATCGAGAGGATTTCGTTCCAGCAGCAGGTTTTACGTGTGCTGGTTGCGAATATCTGAAGGAATGTCGCGCCTGGTAAAATGCTGACAATTGTCATCATTCGGAACCCACAACCGCCGGACTTGAGCTAACCCTTGAGTCCGGCTTTTTCATTTCACAAAAAGGAACTATGAACGCAAAACACATCATCTACGTCACGATGGATGGCGGGTTGGTCCAGGAAATCCTCAATCTCCCGCCCGGCTTTGAAGTGCAGGTGATTGACTATGACATTGAAGGGGAATCAGACGAGGACCGGATTCAAGTCAGCCCCATCAATGGCGAAGCGTGTTGTTTGACTACCTATGAAAACTCACCTTGAACTTCTGAAAGCCTTGGCGCCGGTGATTAAAAACCAGTCCAAAGCCAAACATCTGCTCGAAAAGTATTGGCAGGATAAAATCGCCTTGGTCTGGACGACTCAACAAGTTCACCGGGCAGCCAATGAAATCGAAACCGTCCTGACTGAAGCGGAAGCAATTGAAATTCTCCAAGACCTGTATCAACACCACAATCCTCAATATGGCCTGCGTTGGAGTGATCTGACCGACTATATTAAAGACAGTGACTTGGGGCGGACCTTGACCAAAGCTGAGCTGAATCGCTTCGTTTATCACGACCAGATCACTATTCGACGCTAACAACCAACCCCAACCCTAGCCGGATGCCTTTGTATCCGGCGCTTTTTGTATATATGGAACCGAACTCAATCCAACTCGCTCCTACCCGAACACTGACCGTGGAACCTAATCGAGATACCTACCAACGCCCGACTGGATCCAAACTCCGGCTAAAAGGTCGTTGGTTGGCTAATGCTGGGTTCAATCCTGGTGACAATGTTCTGGTGCAGCGTATTCCCGGCGGTCTGTTAATCCGCCTATGCC
>JBAXGN010000240.1 GCA_037139415.1 Verrucomicrobiota bacterium
CCGCAAGGTTGCGTGCGCCTCAGTCCTACTCGACCCGGTTCATTTTTCTGCAAAATCAACTTCCCGCTTCCCAATTCCGCAATCCGCAATCCGCAATCCGCATTCCGATTAGTGATCGGCCTCTGCCCCTTATTATTCGGGTCATTCGTCAACGTCAGCCCCGCCAGCCGCAGCGGCCGGATCTTCCCGTCGCCCACCTTCTCGCAATCATTCGGATCATACTCCGTTGAGAAATACCGATAATCCCCGCCATCCACCGCCTCCCGGCCCGTGTTCGTCCACCGGATCTGGCCGTAAAGCCCATCCGCTCGCGCCTGCACCGCCATCAGCCACCCGTATGCCCGCGTCTCCTGGTCCGGGTTCGCCTTGAAATGCTCATGATCCACCAGCATCCCCGCAAAATCCGGCTTCGCCGCTTCCACCGCAAACCGGTTGCACATCTGCTGCACCGCCGCGGCATCCACCACCTGGACGACCTTCCCCGCCGCATTCGGATGATTCCCCAGCGCCTCCAAGTGATACCAATTATCCTTTGGATGCTCCCAATCCCGATTCAAAATCAACGTGCTCATGCTTGTTTTTCCTTTGGCAACTGCCACACTTCCACCCATGACTTGGCCTGATATTCTCGATGCGCTTGATCAAGAACTTCGCGCGGCACTCCCGCTGCTAGTAGCTCTGCAAGCGAATAACCCTTCCCAACCGCAGCAACTCCTCCAGTTTGAGGCCGACTCGCGCAAAGCCATTGACCAAGCCTGCCGAGCCTTTGCCCTAAACCGGCGATGGCCAGCCCTAAACCAGGCAGAGGCCAGGCTCGTTTATGACCGCCTGCGCCAGGCCCGCCATTGCGCCGAGTGGCTTTCCGACCACTTCCTTCCCAACCCGCAATCCGAATCAGCCGAAATTCTGGAGTTCCTCCTGGTGGATTCGTGGTATCAGGTCGGGCTGCTCCGTTGGTCCATGGTCCATCAATCGCGTATCTCGGGCGGCCCGGTGGATTTTGATGCCCCATAACCGGCACCAGTACCAATCCCGGCGGCACCCCGTGGATCTCGCTGATAACCCCCCGGTCTTCCATCATTGATTCTGCGGTGTTCATTTGACTTTTGTTCTATTCTGTGCGATTGTCTTTATGGGCGAAGCGTTCTGGACGTAGAGATTGGGGCTCGTGCATCAATCGTCGCCCGTACTTCTTAGTTTTTAAACTTCATAAAAGACGCCGGAATTAACAGCTTTTGTTTAGTTCGCACTTCCTCGATCAATATTGTGTTGGGTCCCATTTTCTTCGTGTACCGGATTGCCTCGCGACCTAGTTTAGTTTTCCCGCCATATTCGATTTTGTCAGCGTGCTGGACGATTTCTGGAATCTTTTCAATATCCTCACGGGTTACGTGCACCTGTCCTCTTGCCGCCTCTTTTTCCGGATTTCCATGGGAGTTATGAATATGCTTTAGCGAATACGTGTCCACGGCATGCACATACCCGGAGACATTCAACCCGGTGGACGCCTTGATTTTCTCCGCTTCTGCATCGCTGACCGTCTGATATGTACTAACCTTGGTAGCATTTCCTGCCTGCGTTTTTGCGGCCTCGTACAAATCCCCAAGCTCTTTTCCGCTGACATGCTGATTACCGTAAAATGGATGTCCAAATGGAGCGCCATTCAAAATCAATCCCTCATGCCGCTCCCGGTTTCCAATTTTCAATTTGCAATTTTCAATTTGCAATGTCCCGCCACTCGCCACCCCCGCCGCCAGCGCCTGTTCCAGCACCTTGGCCGTCTCCGGCGCCACATTCATCTTGCCCAACATCCCCGGCAGCTCCCCGCGCAACCTGCTCAGCGCCGCCGCCTGTTCCGTTCCTGAAAGCTTGGTGATGGCGAGGATTCTCTCCCGCAGTGGTGCCAACGCCCGCGCCTGCGCCTGGGCAAACGCATCCCGCGCCGACGCCAACAACGGCTCAATCCCCTCATCCGGAGACTGGTTGGTAGTCCCGGCTTTAGCCGGCCCACGATTCTCCAACGTCCCATCCTCTCCCTCCGCATTCAAATCTTCCTGGTCTTCATCCTGTCCATCCTGTCCATCCTGTCCCAATTTTTCTGCCGGTTTATTTTTCTGCAAAATTTTCGCGTCTTTCGCGGGTCCCAATTCCGCCTTCCGCAATCCGGAATCCGCAATCTTTTCAGTGACCTCATACCCCGTCAACTCCGTCACCTCCTCCGCCGGCATCTGATATCCCGCCTGCGACAACTTGCCAACATGGTCCACCACCTCGCCCACCGTCTTCGCCTCCGTCGCCGCCAGCTCAAAATATGCGTATTTCGGTTTCCCTGGGAACGCCCGGCCCAGCACCTCGGCATCAAAATCCGCTTGCATCACCCCGTTAATCTTCCGCGATTCATGCCGCGCAATCGTGCGGAACGCCTCCATGTGTGCGCTCCCCGCCAGCGTGCCGCTCCCGCTCTGCGTCAGCACCGTCAACAAACCGCCCGTCCCGGCCATCACCAGCTTCTCCGTAAAATAAGCCAGGTACTCCTTGAACGGGTTCACCCCGCGTGGTTGGTCGTTCGGCTTGTAATCGCTCCCGTTCGGCAGCGCCCCGGATCCGCCCTCCGCGATAGCCTCCGCCGCTGATTCATACTGCGCCACCTTATCCACCGGCACATTCGGCGGCATCACCCACCGCGTCCAAACCTTTGGCGACCTCAAATCCCGCGAAACCAGCACCGCCCGCTTCGGTTTCCGCGACAACCCGCCCCACGTCGAGACCCTCAACAAAAAAATCAAATGGGCCGACGTCGTCAACCGCCTCCAACAACTCCCCTGGGGCGAACAATACATCCGCTACGCCGACCCCAAGCCCGACAAAGACGCCCTCCTGGCCGACCGCAACATCCTCTCCATGGAACAACTCCTCGCCGCCGGCGTCCGCATCGTCCAGGATCAAGACTGCTGGTACCTCGACCCCAAACCCGAAACCGCCGACACCACCACCCCGCCCAACCTCTGAAATCTGAAATTCTCAACCAACCCCCCATGAAACTCTTCATCTCCACCGAAGTCTTTCGCGGCAGCGATAGCAAAAACCGTAACAAAGCCACCTGCGAGTGGAACGGCAAACGCCATCGGATGACCTCACTGCGCTCCGAACTCGACGCCGCCCAAATGCTGGCTCAACACCTCGTCATCTCCGAACACCCCAGCGCCGATCCCAAACAAATCACCGTCCAAATCGTCGCCTGTGGAGCCTACGAAGCCGAATACACCAACCCCGTCACCCCAGTCAATCCGGTCAATCCGGTCAATCCGGTCCCTCCTAACCCCAAGGCTCCCCAACCCCGCACCATCTTCTGGATCTCCGTGGACGACCACCTCCCCGACGACGAATGCACAGTTTTAGTACAGGACTCTAGCGGTGACTGTTGGATGTCTCATCATGTTTATAATCATTGGCTGGAACATCTCTTGGAATGGCCAATTAAAGATGTCACCCACTGGTCCCACCTCCCCGAACCCGCCAACTAAAAATTGTAGCCGACGACGTCAGTCGGCGCAAACAAAACAACCCCCCTATTCCATGACCCCCATCGAACAATTCAGCCTGGATCTCGACGGCGAAAAACTCGAACACGTGATACAAAACCAGTGGCGTGAGAACATGGAAAAAGACGCCCACAACTGGACCCCGGAAGGCATGACCGTCGCCTGGGACTTCCGTGGCGATTGGGAAGAATGGCGCGCCTTGCCTGAATACGAACGCCATTTATGGATGACCCGCTATGAACGCGCCAAAGAAACGGCTCTATGCCATCGGAGAATGCCATCCCCTGGCAGCATCCTGGCCAGCGAAGAAGAAACCTACCAACGCGACAAAGAACGCGCCTTCGTCTGGGCCAGAGAAATCAAAGAATCCTGGCTAAACCGATCACCCTGTCCAATCATCCCGGCCCCAGGCTTTGAGTACATTCTGAAATGGGCTGTTTGCTTGGTTCAAAGAGGAGAAGTCTGAATGGACGCACCCCACCAACTCACCTTCGCCCTGGAATCGGCCTGGCAAACCTGCCCGCACACAGACTGCATCCACACCCTGGCCGTCGTCCCCGGCGGCACCTTTTGCATGCAATGCCAAACCCTCCTGGACCAGAGCATCCCCCGGTCTCCGGAAGACATCGGCTACCTCACCGCCGACTGGCACTACCATTACATCCTCGGCAACCCCTGGACCACCCAAACCCACGCCGCATAACTCCCATTCTTCCCATGCCTCCCATTTTTTAACCTCCATGCGCTACACCAAACTAAAACCCCTGGCCAAACTCACCTACTCAGACATCATCTGCTGCACTTCCGAACTCGAATACAGTCGCATCAAACAACTGGACGGCTTTCGTTCACTAAAAGCCCACATGCCATCGGAAGATTACAAAAAGGCCAAACGCAGCATACTGAAAAAATGCCGGGTCCTCCACCGCTTAGAGCGCCACCTGATCTACATCGCACGCCAGAAATTCAAAGCCTGCTACCGCGCCGACTACATCCGTTCATTCGGCAAAGGCTCCAGGAAACACTTCCAAAGACTGCGCAAAAAACACGCGAAACTGGCAGCCAAGTCACCCATTCCCCAATCCGCAATCCAAAATCCCCAATAATATGCCCCTCCCCATCTCCGAAACCACCCTATCCCAGCACAAATCCCTGGCCGACGCCTACCACGCCCTCGCCCTCGCCCATGCCCGCGTGGGCGAATGCCTCACCGCCCTCCTGCGCGCCCAAAACACCACCACCCGCGTCCGCGCCACCCACCTCCCCGCCGGCCCCGTCCCCTGCCTCACCGAAGAAACCCTCTACTACGCTTTGGGCCTCGCCTACATCGAACCCAAAAACCGCGAACTCGACTGGCTCAGGAAGAACATAGATTCCGGCCTCTGATTTTATCCTTTATCCTTTATCCTTAATACTTCCTTTTAACCCCCCATTAACATGCTATTAACCAAGCCCCAAATCCTCCGTTTCTGGCGCGAATGGTCCACCATCGTCCAAGCCAACAAATGGGACAAAAAAACCGCCGAAGAACAACGCCACCTCCTCATCCAACGCGCCGGCTTCCAATCCCTGACCCAAGTCACCAAAAAACAAGGCTTCGACGAACTCCTCGCCCAACTCTACGCCCCCAGCCCCATTTTCCCGGATCTTTCCCCCTAATCCCCCCTCTTCCCAGATCACTTGAGCAAAAGCTCCGGGCTGCCCACGAGTTCCACGCCCGCGACCGTCGCCGGCGTCGCAAACTCAAACCGCAGCACATTCTCCCGCCCGGCCTGCCCGGTCCACGCCCCGTACCCCGGTATCTTGTCGGGATTCGGTCCCTGCTCGCCGAACGCCGCCTCGTCGTTCAACGCCATGGCGGAGGCATTGCCGGGCTGGGTTTCATCCTGCGCTTTGGCCAGCGGCGCGAGATTGCGCAGGCCGTTGGCGACCACCACGGTGGCGTTTACCATCTGGCCGGGCTTAAACGCGTACGCGTTCACCTCCATCCCCATGCGGTTGGGGAACGCGAGCGTCTGCGGGCCGGGCGCGTTGAACGGGTACTCCGCCGCGCGCAAATTATCCGTCGTCACCGTCAGCAACAGCGGCGGGCGCAGGTCCATCGGCACGCGCACCTCCTGCAACAATGTGCGGCCGTCCGCCGAGAGAATGCCCAGCCGCCCGTCAAACGCATCGCGGAACTCCAGCGCCTGATACCCGGTGGCCGAGGGCTTGGGCAGCGGCAGCTCCGCCACGGCCTGGCTGTTCGCCGGCACCGTCAACGCCTGCTCCACATCCCCAACCAGCGCCCGCTCCCACGTCCGCAGCCGCAGCACCACGCGCACCGGCAACGCCTGGCCGCCCGGATTTAGCAGCGCAACGTGCAGCAACCGGCGCTCCGCATCCACCGTGCAAAGCGGCGTGGGCAGCGGGGTGGCCGCCGCCGGGGTGGGCGTCGGCGTGGCCGGGTCATCCGCCATCAACCAGCGGAGCACGCCCGACCACAGCGGCCCGGCCTCCGCTCCGGCGGCGGCGATGGACGTGGCGCACACCGCCACGCGCCCGGCGCCGTAACGGCCCGTGAGCAGCACCGGCGTCTTGCCCGCATCCTGCGCGCGCGCCCGCACCCGCCAATCGCGGTTCAAGAGCGGGCGCGTCCAGAACGTGTTCCCCGGCGGGACGGGCAATTCCACGTACGGGATCGTGCGCTCCAGATATTCATAGCGCCCCTCGCCGCGCTCCACGGCGCTGAACGGCCGCAGCGGATAATAAAACCCGAGCGGAACATTCGCGGCCTCGTTGCGCGGGAACAACTCCGCGTCCTGCTCGCCGATGACGCCCTCCCCGTTCTTCCGCGCCCCCTCGCGCGCCTGCCCCTGCGTCTGCCAGCCGGTGATGGGCAGCATGAACGCCAGGCGCATCGGCCCGGTGCCGGGATCCTCGGATAACGTCAGCAACAGCTGCCCGCCCTGGCGCGTCCATTCCCCCAGGCCCTGGGCCGATTCCGGCGTGAAATCCTTGCCGCCGCGCGCGCGGGCTTCCCAGAGGATGAGCGACCCGCGAAACACCGGCGCGGAAGCATTGCCGGTCTGGGGTGAAAGCGCCGCCGCCTGGAGCGCCGCCGCCAACGCGGGCGTTTGCGCGGGCGTCACATTAAAGAGCGTGATCTCCCCGGCCGCCGTGGCCGCCGCCGCGCCCGCCAACAACAGCGCTGCCGTCCAGCGCCAGGAATTGATGCGCTGCCACATATCAGGCGTGCGCCTCCGGTTGTCGGCGGAGCGCGGGGAATGGTTGTTGACCAAGCTTCATGCGCGCGATGGTAAGTGCCCGGTGTGCCCCGTCAAGCCGCCGTTTGGAATGTCTGGCGCAATCCTGTCAGTGCGCCGTTCCCCTTGACGCAACTACTCCCCATGTACCGCAGCAGGGGTGCCGGCTTCCTGCCGTTGCGCAGCAGCGCGGCCAACTCAGGGAATTGCTGGCGGCAAAGTTCGTGTTCGCCCAGGTGCTTCATGGCGGTGGCCATGGACCCGGTGGCGCGGCCGTGGGTCATGGATTCGCTGGAAGCGCGGATGGTGGCCAGGTAGAGGCTTTTCAGTTCCTCGGCTATTTCCGGTACCGCCAGCAGTTGTTCAAATTCGGATTTAAGCCCGCAGGAGGATTTTGGAGCGAGGGATTCCAGCGGCTGGGAAAGCAGAAAGCTACATTTTGCAGAAAAACCACTGGCAGAAAAATGGGAGAATGAATCAGCCAGGGAAAGGAGACGGGAGAGGTTGGCGGTGGAGATGTCGAGAATCAGGCAGACGTCTTTCTGGGAGCGACCGGAAGAGAGAAGCGGGAGAGCGCTGGACAGGATGCGGCGGCGTTCGGCGGCGATTTCGAGGGCCTCGGGGCTTGCGGAAGAAACCGGCGGGACGCCGGTTCTACTTGAAAGAGCCGGGGCGGCTGGTGCGGCCGCTCCGGGAATAAACGAAGGCTCAGCCTCAGCATTTGAAGCACCAGCCATTGGCTGAGCAGGCGGGACTGGGCAAGACGTGGGAAACCGGCGAGACGCCGGTTCCACGGGAGTAGAAAACCGGCGAGACGCCGGTTCTACGTTGGGTCCGCAGCAGCCGTGGTTTTCCCCTGGGACATTGGCTGCGGTCAATGCTGCAATACCATCTTCCAGAGTGCCACACTCACGGTTTGTGGTTTCAGTTTTTGGGGCTGAAAAAATGACCTGATTGACCTGATTGACAGGATGGACAACCGGCGAGACGCCGGTGCTACTTAAAGGAGTGCCGCCTACTGGCACGCTATCCAGAACGTCTGTCGCGTCAGCTTGCGCATCGGTGATCCAGTTTCCGGTGTTTCCTTCTGGAAGACGGTTAGGGCGTTCGGCGGCAAATTCGATTGCGGAATCTTCCAATTCGGATTGCGGATTGCGGATTGCGGAATCGGGGAACTGAACCGGCAGGATGCCGGTTCTACGATCGATATGTGCATGGTCGTTATTCATGATGCCCTCATTTTTCGCGCTGTTTTAGTTCGGCGGCGATTTTGGTGCGGAGGGTGGTTAGGGTTTCGATGGCCAGGGTGTCCAGGGTGGTGGACAGGAGTTCGATCTTCATTTCCTCGGGCGCGATGTTGAAGGAGGCGTGCCAGGAGGATAATACGGTTTTGCGTTCGACGGGGTGAAGCTGATGCCAGTATTCCCAACGGTTGCCGCAATGTTTGAAGGCTTCGTTGAGCAGCATGAGTTGTTTGCTGGGAGTGTCGCCCAGGGGATCGTCGGGGCTTTTCGGCGCGGGTTTGTTGCCGGTGTGTTTGTGGTCGAGCTGGGAAAGTTTCTGTTTGAGGGCTTCCAGCGCGCCGCCCAGGGACATGGCGATGTCCGGATGCATGATGCATGATCCGAAGTAGTCGGCGAAGGTGACGTCGTAGTGAACGTCGCGTCCGAGGATTTCGAGGTTGCGCTTGGCACCATCCGAGGTCCAAGGCCAGAGGCGGGGTTCGGCGTCGAAGAGTTGGTGGAGTTCGTGGGCTTGCTCGAGCAGGCGAACGCTGATGCCCAGGCGCAGGGCGAACTCGGAGACTTGCTTGGAGAGTTCGCGGACGGCGGAGAAATCACGCGGAACAAACTTACGGACCGTGCGCGCAGTAGCATCATGCAGCTCGCGCTCGATGAATACCTCGCGGATCAGCGGGTAGTATTTGAAGGCGAGTTGGGATTTGGTGAGATGGCGGCGCAATGTTTCCGAAGCAATGCAGATGTTGATGAGATCGGCTTCCGGACGCACCACGCAGGGGATGTCCACCTGGAGTTGTTTGCAGGCGAGGCGGCGGGTTTCGCCGTCCATGACCAGACCATCGGCGGTGATGACGGCGGGCTGCTGGACGCCATGGTCGCGAATGTCTTCCACCAGGGCGTTGAACTCGGTGGAGTCTTTGATCCAGCGCGGCAGGTCCTTGATCTTGGGGTGCGGGCGCAGGTCGTTGGGATCGCGATACTCGATTGCGGATTGCGGAGCACTCGAATGCGGAGCACTCGAATGCGGATTGCGGATTGCGGATTGCGGAATGGGGGATGGGATTTTTGAGTTCATATTTTGCGGAAAAATTTATTGGCAGAAAAATGAAGGCATTAGTTGAGGGAGAACTCGCAGAGTTTGGATACGGTGTTGAGATGGCGAGTGCATCTTCGACGACGCCCAGCGTCAAGCTGGGGTTGATCAGCACCGTAAGGAGCTGCGCAAGGAGCTGCTGGAGCGGATTGATAATGTGGATGAAAAGCTGGGCAGCCTGGGGCGCGAGGTCTCCGCCGTGGCCAGCAAGATGGATACGATGTCTGACAATATCAATTCCAACATGGTGAACCTGGTGGCGCAGGTGCAAGCGCTACAGGAGCAAGGTTGATATGAACGATTCGCAAATCAAAATTTTACGGGACTTCATCCTGCGGGCGCTGAAGCGGTTCCCCAGGGGAGCGACGCTGGAGACGGTGTGCATTAGCTGCCAATCGGGTGGGTTTGGGGACCTCGGGCGGGAAGGATAAGACGGGGGCGAGTTTGCAGGGGGATGAGAGCGATATCCTGGAGGGGGATGACGCGGTTTTAATCGAGGAAACGCTGGCGCTGCAGATCAGCCGCAATGTCATTGCCTATTGCTTTGGGCCGGGCGCGCCGGTGCTGGCGTATTTGAAGTTCCGGCAGGAGCGCGATCCTTCGGCGGTAGCGTTCCAGCGAGAGGTGTACAAGCAGTTCATCACGGATGGGACGGTCTCGGATTTGATGGCGAACCAGGCGGACTTGAAGAAGTTAACGCAGGATGTGGGGATCCCGATTAATGAGGAATATACGGAGCCGTATTTGCCGGTGGCGGATGCGCAGGGGAACCTGGTGACGGGGGAGTTGGTGAAGGATTCGGCGGGGGATGTGATTGGGGCGCGGACGGAGCAACCGATTGTGGATTGCGGAATGCGGAATGCGGAATTGAAGACGGGGAAAGCAGGAAACCCGAATTTTGCAGAAAAATTAACCGGGTCGAGTAGGACTGAGGCGCACGCAACCTTGCGGTCCATGTTTCCTCAG
>JBAXGN010000241.1 GCA_037139415.1 Verrucomicrobiota bacterium
GCAGCCATAATCTGCTGGCGACAGACAATATCTATTTACGGATAAGCACTTAGTCGGCACCACGATCGCCCGATAGAACCGCTGTCCGATGGCCGGGCTGCTCGCATCCACCCAAAGGTGCGGATTAGCCACGAGAGTAACATTAGTTAGCATTCCCCAGTTGTTATTATTTGATAAGGTCGTTGCCATTTGAATGGCGCAGGCCGTTCCCACCTGACCTGTAATGGTTAGCCCCGCATTAGTTCGCGAATAGAGTTGTAATCTCAAGCCCGGTTTGCTTTGCGCCTGCACCCAGCCGCTCAGGACGGTTACGAGCGCCACCAACGCAACGCCTTTCTTCAACAGGGTTTCAACGGATGAAAACAGATTATTATGCGTCACTGAGCGTATGACGCTTAAGCTACCTTGCTTTTGCATGAGGTTCATGAAGGCATCCTAATGCTTACAGCACTGTCCGTCAATCTGAAAAAGCAAGCGATTGAGCTGGCATGATCCATTTCGTTGTCCGCTTGACGCGGGGCGGGTTCCCCGCTTTGCTTGCGGCATGAGCTTTAGTTTGTTTCAACGCGGATCATTACGATGCGTGGTGCCCTGCCGGGCTTTCCGCAGTAATCCGCTTTGCGACCGGTTTTGTCTTTATTCCGGACGCCGGGAAGAGTAGTGTCCACCGGCATACAACGATGACGCATGAACAACATCCAGTGGTCGTTTTGACCCGGGAAGAAGAGACGACTCTGCTGAAGCTGGCGCGCCGCTCCATGGAGCATGGGTTGCAGTTCCGGCGGCCGTTGGAGGTGAATCCGGCAGAGTATCCAGCCGCGTTGCGCGCGCCCAAGGCAGTGTTTGTCACCCTGCACCTTGGCGCCAACCTGCGGGGATGTATTGGCACGTTGGAAGCGAACCGCTCCCTGGTGGAAAATGTGGCGCAACACGCGTATTACTCCGCTATGACTGACTCGCGGTTTACCCCGCTCACTTGGGCCGAGTTGGAGGCAGTGAAGATCCAGATATCCGTGCTGAGCGAGGCGGTGCCCATGAACTTCACCTCCGAGGAGGATTTACTGGCGCAAATTCGTCCGGGGATTGACGGTTTGGTGTTGGAAGACTGGTCGCATCGCGGAACCTTTTTGCCAGCGGTTTGGGAAGACTTGCCTGAAAAGCGTGAGTTTTGGCGGCAACTCAAACGCAAAGCCGGACTCGCTCCCGATTATTGGTCGAAGGAACTGAAGGTCAGCCGGTATGTCGCCCATTGCTTTGGGGAACCACCGGCGTAAAACCTCGGTGCTATTCTTCCACCACTTGGATCAGCAACACCGTCACGTTATCATGACCGCCCGCGCTGTTGGCGGCCTCCACCAAGGCGCGGCATTTGTACTCCAGGCCGCCATCCAAGCCGAGCATCCCCTCAATCTCCGCGTCGGCCAACATGCCCGTCAAGCCATCCGAACACAGCAGGAAAATATCCCCCGGGCTGGCGCGTAAATCGCGCATTTGCGGCAGCGGCTGCCCCTCCATGCCGACATGGCGGGTCAAGCGCGAACGGCCGGGATGCGTCATCGCCTCGGCTTCCGTGAGTTCGCCGGCATCAATGAGCAACTGGGCAATGGAATGGTCATGAGTTAAACGTTTCAACTTGCCCTCGCGAAAGCGATAAGCCCGGCTGTCGCCCAGGTAGCCAACATACGCGTAGCCATCCTGGAATACCGCGCATACGGCGGTGGAACCCATGCCGGTCAACTCCGGTTTGCTCCGGGCTTGGGCGCTCATGGTCAGGCTCATCTCGGTGAGCGCTTTGAGCAGATTGTTCTTTATTTTAGGCACGCTCAACCCACCCTGCACCGGGTACGCCGTGCGGAGCAACCCCGGCAAGCGGTCAACCACCAGTTGCGATGCCACTTCCCCCGCAAACTGCCCGCCCATGCCATCGGCGACGATGAAGATTCCCTCCTCGGGGAACGCCACCCAATTGTCCTCATTTTTCTCCCGGACCCGGCCTTGATCCGTAAGTCCGGCATGTTGCAGTGAAATCATTATAAAGCTTTCATTAACGCTTTTTTAAATTCAGCGGCGGTTTTGAAATAAATATCGGGCGCGTCCTTCAAGGCGGTGTCAATAACCTCCGCCACTTTGGCGGGGATGGCGGGATCCCGTTCACGGATCGGCACTGCGTTGGCTTGCAGCACAAATTGCCAGACATCCTTGCCTTGCGGAAAATCGCGCGGCGGACACCCCGTCAACATCGCATACAGGGTCGCGGCCGCCGCCCAGACATCCACGTCCGGCTGGGCGTATTTGAAATTCACCACCTGTTGGCGCGGCATGTACAAAGGTTTCCCGGCGGCATCTCCGGTACGGGTAAAGCCAGTCATGCCTGCCTGATTAAACGCCTTGCTGAGCCCAAAATCCGCAATTTTGGCGGTGCGCATGCCATCCTCTTCGTGCAGGAGGATGTTATGCGGGGTCAGGTCGCGATGGATCAACCCTTGCCCGGGTGCATACGAACCGTTGGCCGTGCGCACGCTGGGAATATGGGCATTGTGCGCATATTCCAGAGCATCCAAAACCTCGCAGATAATCGGGGCGGCTTCGTCCACGGATAACTTGCCACCACGGCTCAGCATCAATTTATCCACGCTGCCACAGTTGCAGAATTCCAAGGCAAAGTAGTACGAGCCGCTGGAACAGCCGGAATTCCGAAACGCCACAATGTTTTGGTGCTTTAAGGCAGCGGTGTTTTCAATCTCCCGGAGAAACGCCATCTTGGCTCGCGGTTCCACCGCGACCCGCGGCAGCATGACCTTGAGGGCCACATACTCATTATTGGCCGTATTTTGCGCCAGATAAACGGCCCCCATACCGCCTTTACCCAATTCACGCACCAGCGTATAGCCATGAATGCTGGTTTCCACCTGCAATATCTCGGAGGCAATATCCATCAAGTTGCCTTTGCAGCGTTCACAAACAAATTCGCCATCCCGCAACGCGCCAACCTGCGCCGAAACATCGGTACCGCAACGGGCGCAGCGTTTTTCTGCCGCTGCGGGGATAGGTGGCGGAGTCGGGAAAATCAGCGGTGGACTGACCGGCTTGGCGGGCAAGGCAACGGGCGGGGAAGGCTTTGCTGGCGGAGCCGCCGGGCGGTTTCCCAGAGGCGGCCGGTTGGCTGGTGCCGGCAACGCTCCGGGTTTATTGGCCTGCAAGGGGGCCTGCTTGGCCTTCTCCCAGCAAGCATTGCAAAAGAACACACCGGTGGAACGCTCCGCGTTGGCCAGTTGGTCCTCCGGGATATTCATGG
Organism: Verrucomicrobiota bacterium; assembly: GCA_037139415.1. Lineage (NCBI taxonomy): Bacteria > Pseudomonadati > Verrucomicrobiota > Verrucomicrobiota bacterium. The sequence continues at coordinate 3,296 of JBAXGN010000241.1, forward strand.
TACATCCCTGGCAGCGCGCCGGGGTAACCACGGTAATACGGATCAGTGAGTCACTTACCCCCAGGCGAATCTCGTCCCCGTTTTTTAAATCGTGCTCGGGCAGGATTAGATTCTTGGCGTCTTCCACTCGCGATCCCCGTTCGCGCTGGCCGATATTCTTGCCGTTGACATGGGTGCCGTTCATGCTGCCGAAATCCCGAATCCGGACGTCGGGCGGATTAATTTCCAGCAGGCAATGGTGGCGGGAGACCGTCTCATGCGCTTTATCGCTCGGCAACACCGGCACACAGTCCGGGCTGCGCCCCAGAATGCATGACGCTGGCTCATCGAACGCGAACTGTTGTCCAGTCAACGGGCCTTCCACAACTTTCAATATGACCTTTGCAGGCATAAACTTTATCCCACTGTAACCGCTTTCTTTCCCAAAGTCATCCGCGAAAAACAGATTTTAGCCACACCACCTCGATTGGAAAATTTCCAGACCAAAGCTTGCCCATTTGCCGAGGGGTTGGCACACTGCCCAGGCAATGCGCGAGACTTGGCGACAATGGGTGGAACAAGCGGAAACGTACGTACTGGAGGTCATCTTCGGCGAACGGCGTGACCGTTTGGCTTCCGCTGTGCGCGGGGCTCTCTTCGGCTTATCCAAAGTGTTCGAGGTGATCGTCAAAACCCGCCAATTTCTCTATAATGTAAGGATTTTTCGGGATACCACCCTGGGGGTGCAGGTAATCGCCATTGGCAATTTGTCCGTGGGCGGGACGGGCAAAACGCCGGTGGTCGAAAAGTTTGCCCGCGAATTGCGAGACCAGGGTCGTACGGTCGCCATTCTTTCCCGTGGGTACCGGTCCAAGCCGCCGCCATTGGCCAAGCGCTTGATGAATAAATTGCTATTTCAGGAGATTCATTCGCCCCCCCGGGTCGTTTCCGATGGCCGATCGCTGCTCTTGGATTCTGAAATGGCGGGAGACGAACCGTTTATGTTGGCCTCCAATCTCAAAGATGTGGTGGTGTTGGTGGACAAGGATCGCGTGAAGGCCGGGCGATATGCCATCGAAAAATTTGGGTGCGATACGCTGCTGTTGGATGATGGTTATCAGTATTGGAAGTTGCGCGGACGCCGTCATGACGTGGTGCTGGTGGATTGTCAGCAACCGTTTGGCAATGAGCACTTGTTGCCCCGCGGCACGCTGCGGGAGCCGCCCAAGCACCTGGCTCGCGCCAGCACCATCTTCATCACCAAGAGCGATGGTAACACGGCTGGCCTGCGCGCGCGCATCGCCAAGTTGAACCCCACCGCGCCGGTCATTGAATGCGTGCATCATCCGCTGTATTTCGAGGATGTCTATACCGGCGACCGGTTCGGGCTGGACCTGGTGCGCGGCAAAAAGGTCGCCTCGTTGAGCGGCATTGCCCAGCCGGAAAGCTTTGAAAACAGCCTGGTGCGGCTGCACGGGGAGTTGGTTTATTCCAAACGCTTTGCGGATCATCACCGCTTCACCCAGCAGGAAGTTCTCAACACCATCAATCGCGGTAAAAAACGGCAGGCCGAAATGATTATCACCACGCAGAAGGACGCGGTGCGCATTCCCAAACTGGACCGCCGCGATTTGCCGATGTATTTTGTGCGTGTGGAAATCAAAATCATTGCGGGTGCCAAAGACTTCAACGAGTGCGTGCGGCGCATCTGCTTCCGGTAAGCCATGGAAACCGTCCTCTACTGGCTGGCGCGCGGTTTGATTGCCTTGGTCGAGGCGCTGCCGCTGATCTGGGTGGCCCGGCTGGGCCGCTTGGGCGGCGGGTTGTTTTACTTCCTGGATGCCCGGCACCGTCGGGTGGCCGGGCGTAATCTCGCCCTATGTTTCCCGGAAAAATCCGCCGCCGAAGTCAAGGCCTTGGTGCGCGAAAACTTCCAGCGGATTGGCGAGAGCTTTATCTGCGCCATCAAGACTTCCACCATGTCCGCCGCCGCTCTGGAGCGGCATCTTGAGTTTGTTCGCGTCGAAACGCTGGTCCCGAAAGAAGCCGGCCCGGAACCGCACAGCCGGGTGGTGGCCATCGGCCATTTTGGCAACTTCGAGATTTACGCCCGCGCCGTCATGCGCCTGCCGCAATTCCAGTTCGCCACCACCTACCGGGCCTTGCGCCAGCCGGCGCTCAACCGCCTCATGCAATCCCTGCGCGAGCGCTCGGGCTGCCTCTTCTTTGAGCGGCGTCTGGATGGCGACGAATTGCGCGCCACCATGAAACGCAAAAACCTGCTGCTGGGTCTGCTTGCGGACCAGCATGGTGGCCAGCGCGGCTTGTGCCTGCCGTTTTTTGGACGCGACTGTTCCACCAACCCGGCTCCGGCGGTGCTGGCGTTGCGTTATAAACTGCCCCTCTACATGGGCTTCTGTTTTCGCCTGGCCCCCGCCCGCTGGCGTCTGGAAGTCGGTGCCGAAATCCCCACGCATGTGGATGGCAAACCGCGCCCGGTGGAGGACATCATGCTCGATGTGAACCGCGCCCTCGAAGCAGCCGTGCGGCGCGATCCAGCCAACTGGTTCTGGGTGCATAATCGGTGGAAAACGTTGGGCCGCAAACCGCGCCCGGAACATCCCCCTGAACCCAATGACGTCGGAGGTGAACCGTGAACACCGACCGTCTTTCCCGGGCCGGGCCAGAGCGCATTCTGGTGCGCGGCGTCAACTGGCTGGGCGACGCGGTGATGACCACGCCGGCCTTGCTGCGGTTGCGCGAGGCGTTTCCTCATGCGCATATTGCCCTGTTGACCCAGGATAAACTGGCCGACCTCTGGCAGGATCACCCAGCGGTGAACGAGGTGCTGACTTTTGGGGCGAAGGAATTTCCATGGAGCGTGGGGCAGCACCTGAAAGCACACCGGTTTGAGCTGGGGATTATTCTCCCCAATTCGCCGCGTTCTGCCATCGAGTTGTGGCTGGCAGAAATCCCCCGCCGCGTCGGGTATTCCCGGCCCTGGCGCAATGCGTTCCTGACCGAGGCGGTAACGGATCGGCCCGGCCATCTCACCATGCGCAAACGCACGCCGCAAGAAATCCAGGGACTCCTGGCGAGCGACGCGTCATCCAGCCAACCACCGGTTCTGTCGCTGAATACGCATCATATCCATCAATACCTGCACTTGGTGGGCGCGGTGGGGGCCAGTACCGCCCTCTGCGCGCCGCTCATCGCGGTGCGCGAGGAAGAGGTGATCAATTTCCAATACCGCATGGGCACCAAAGCGGGCGAAGCGGTGCTCGGCATGGTGCCGGGGGCGGAGTACGGACCGGCCAAACGCTGGCCGGCGGAACGATTTGTGGAAGTCGTCCGGCGGATGAACCAAACTAGGCCGTGTCGCTGGGTGATCTTTGGGGGGGGCGGCGACGCCGAAATTGCCGCGCAGATCGCCAGTCAATTGACTGCAAGCGGCGTCCATTGCGCAAATTTGGCGGGAGCCACCAGCCTGCGCGAGTTATGCGCGGGTTTAAAAACCTGCTGTGCTGTATTAACCAATGACACCGGTCCCATGCACGTCGCGGCGGCGGTGGGCACTCCGGTGGTAGCCCTGTTTGGCAGCACCAGTCCCGAGTTGACCGCTCCCGGTCTGCCCGGTGACACCCGCCATCGGTTGTTGCAGGGCCGCGTGGTCTGCTCACCCTGTTTTTTGCGCGAATGTCCGGTGGACTTCCGTTGCATGACGAGCATTACCGTGGAAACGGTGATTAACGCCTTGCGGGAATTGGTGTTTTAGCCTCGTTCATCTTTTGCTTGAAACGCACCAGCGTATTGTTCATCCTAGTTTCATGCAGAAAATAACATCACGGCTCGGTGTGTGCAGTTGGTCTATGCAACCGCAATCGCCGCAGGAATTGATCGAAAAGCTGGCGGCTGCGGGGATCAAACGAGTGCTGTTGGCGTTGGATCCCCTGCGCGAGCAGCCGCGCGGGTGGTCTCGCCTACCCGCCTTGGCGGAGAAACATGGGGTCAAACTGGTCGCGGGCATGTTTGGCTGCGTGGGAGAAGATTACACCACGCTCGAATCCATCCGCAAAACCGGCGGCATTGTGCCGGACGCCACCTGGGATCAAAATTGGAAACATGTCCAGCAAACCGTCAAGCTAGCCAAGAAACTGGGCTTCAAAATCGTCATGTTCCATGCCGGGTTTCTGCCGCATGAGGAGAGCGATCCTAACTTCGCCAAATTAGTCGAGCGCCTGCGCAAGATCGCGGGGGCGTTTGCCAAACAGGGAATTCAAGTGGCCTTTGAAACCGGCCAGGAGCCGGCGGAATCACTCAGCCGTTTCCTGGTAAAACTCGGCTGCAAAAATGTGGGCGTGAATTTCGATCCCGCCAACATGTTGCTTTATAATAACGGCGACCCCATCAAGGCGATGAAACTCTTGGGGCCCTGGATCAAGCAGATTCATCTCAAGGACGCCAATGTCACCAAACAGCCTGGTACGTGGGGCGAGGAAGTGGTGTTGGGCACTGGCCAGGTGAAGTGGAAGGCATTCTTCAAAACGCTGGAGGATATTGGTTTCAAAGGCAACCTGTTCATCGAGCGCGAAGCTGGCACCCAACGGGTCGAAGATATTCGCACAGCGCGGGAATACGTTGAAAAACTTTGCCGATGACGAACCCGGTGTAGGTTTGTTGATTGAAGGGCGTTTCTTAGTCGGCTCCGTAGGCGGTTTCCATCGCGCCGGGACGTTGTCCACGACTGGCGGAGACAAACGACAGCGTGACCGCTGCCGGGGTGCCCTCCAGCATGGAATAGACCACCACCTTTTCCAGAATCAGGTTATCACGGGGTATGGAGCAGATCGCCACCATCTCCTCCAGCGTTTTGAACGGCACCGTTTCTTCCGCAAAATCGGCCGTATCCGTTCTCAGAAAAACGGCTTGACCAATACCATAAGCGGACTGATTCATGACTAATATATAACCTCGGTTCGTGGTTCCGACAAGTTGAAACCACGAACCAGGACCGCCGCAGAGGCCGATCTACCAGCCTTTGCGATACTCAATTTTCACGAACTTGTTCAGCTCGGGCAGGTTGGTAACCCTCATGTTTGGGCCGTCCCATTCCACCTTTTTATTCGGGCCGGCATGTTGAGCCAGATTGCCGAGCAAGGTGAATTCCGTAAGCCGTGTCCCGTAGTCGAAACTGGTGGCAGTGTCGGTTTTGCCAGCGCGCACGGCTTCAATGAAGTCCTGGAAACAATTGCGCGGGCGCGGCAAGGTCTTGGGCGGTTCGGTGATTTCCTTCATCTTTTCGATGGGCATGATGTGCATCCGCCCGCCATACGTGCCGGTGTAGAGAATGCCTTTTTCGCCGACATACAGCGTGCCACTGCTGTCGAACTCCTCATCGGGATATTTCTTCTGCAACTCGATCATGAGAGGCGGCAGGTTCTTCGGTCCTTTGGTGCCCTCATGGTATTCTTTAGGGCCATCGCCGGGATCCTCGTTACCTTTGCGGCCATCGTACCAATAGGCCTTGAGAGGCGGCATGTCGCCACGGGCCGGGAAATCCCATCGGACGCGCGAACCGGTTGGCAGGCGTTCGTTCGTGCCATTCCACATTTCTTCGGTTTCAAAGCTCGTGGGATGCTCCAGCTTGAGCGCCCAGAATACGCCATCAAGCACGTGGCAGCCCAAATTGCCGAGCCCGCCGTTGCCGAAATCATACCAGCCATGCCATTCGTGCGGAGTGAGGTCGCCGTGGAAATCGCGATACGGAGCCGGGCCAACCCAAGAATCCCAGACCATGCCAGCGGGGATGGGCAGTTTGGCCGGGCGTGGGCCACGACCGCCGTTGGCGCGATTGGTCCAGCTATGGGTTTCGGTAATTTTGCCAACGACGCCAGCCCAGATGAATTCGCATAACCGCCGATACCCTTCCTGGCAATGTCCCTGATTGCCCATCTGCGTGGCGACCTTGTATTTCACGGCCATTTCGCGGAGTTTGCGGGCCTCGGCGACGTCGTGGCATACCGGTTTCTCGCAATACACCCCCTTGCCTGCTTGCATGGCGATCATGGAGGCGGGTGCATGATGATGGTTCGGCGCGGCGATGAAGACGGCGTCAATGCCTTTGGCCATCTTGTCGAACATCTGGCGGTAATCGGTGAAGGTTTGGAATTTGCCGGCGGTCTTCTTCTTGTCCTTCAGCCATTTCTGGACCTTGGCATGTTTGGATTCATCCGGGTCCACAATGGCGACCAGGTTTTCCTTGAGGCATTCCTCCAAGTGATTCATGCCGCGCCCGCCGCAACCGATCAGGGCGCAGTTGAGTTTATTGCCGCCCGCCGTGGCCGCCAGCAGGTTGGGACCGGGCAGGTAACGGGCGATGGTAAGCGCGCCCGCCGCAACGGCGGCGCGTTTCAGAAATAAGCGGCGATTCGCATTTATGTTTGCCATAACGTATTGCTGTCTATTTGAAGTAGCGATTCTACGACAATCTGAATGGGTTGACAACAAATAATCACGCATAATAATCAGGCGCACGGCGACGGTTTCCCAAATCATTAGCGAACCGAGGCGAATGATACCCACGGTGATACGCCCCTCACACGGTGTACTGATCGCAGTTATGGTACCACCTCGATGGTGGCCTGGCCGGAGATTCGCAAGATCGCACAGCCTCGTTCCGGCAGAAACTCATGCGGTGCAGTGAGGGGAATGATCGTGCCATTCAGTTTGACCCGTGCTGACGATTTCAATCCGTGCACTAGCCCCAGTTTACGAGTTATTTGAAGGGTGCCTCGGAAGTTATTGTTAACC
>JBAXGN010000242.1 GCA_037139415.1 Verrucomicrobiota bacterium
AATGGCCATAGTTTCTTATCCTCTCAGCTATCGTCGGCCACTTACACGAAAATATCTAAAACCTCCCGCTTTTGGGTCCAATACGATTTAACCTCCCATTGGCTGCCTTATTGCGATAATAGAAATCCTTCTGCTTTTCAGTCATATTCTTAGTCATTCTTTCGTCAATGTCCTTTCCTCTGGTTGATTCTTGATAATTTACATTATCCATGGGCAATCCGTAACAACCAGTCAATGAATGCATAGCCACCAGACTGGCCGCGATTACCGTCACTTTTTTTATGGTCACTTCTAGCAGGTCTTTGTTCGCCATAAAAAGCTAAAGAACTGATTGGTTACTGTCCCGAAACAAATTCATGCGTTTCGCGTGCTGTATTTTTTCAAGGTTCATCGTGTTCTTGAAGTCATCGCCCCACTCACATGGATAGTAGAACCAGCACTGCGCCAGAAACCTTCACCCTTTCTGGCGCAGTTGCCTTTTCAGCAAGGAACGCATGTTGCTGATCTGCCCTAAAATGTGACCAACCGATTAATTGACTGGGCGCGTAGAACCCGCGTTACTGTCCGTTGATTTTCACACTGCCACTGTTGGTCACGCCCAGGAACCAGCCCATGCATTCGCTTCCTATTGGCAGGTTGTTGGTGTTATAAAACTGCAACACGACTCCCTTGAACGCAGTTACTTTCTTATTGTCGGGATTGGTGAACGAGCCTGCAAAGGTGCCCTTGGTCACATCAAACGTCACCCCGTAACTCTTCATCGGGTTGTTGGTTCCATACGGTGTCCCCACGCTCTTCACCACGCGCAGTTGTCCCCACAGGTCGTTGGTCATTCCGCCACCCCACACGCTAAGGCTACCAACATTATTGGTCCAGAACGTGGCATTGCCTCCCAAGGTCGGCGCGGTAAAACGATGGACCATGGCCCCCGGACTCACCGTAAAACCGTTCTTGTACAATTTATCCGTCGGAACTGCCGGTTTCTGCCAGAACAACTCCCCATGACCATCGAAGTCGCAATGCGCCCAGCCCAACAGCATCCCTTTGTTCCCGTACAATGATTGGTACACCAGGAAGTCCCCGTTGGTCGTCAGCCAGCGTGATTGCATGATCGCAGTACCGTCCGCCAGACTGCCTGATAACGTGACCGCTCCCTGTGGTGCTATCGCAACCGTCAGTGCCCCGCCTGTTCCACCATCCGGTCCGTTTTGAATACCCACTGTGTAGTTACCTTTAAGTTCCGTATTCTTGGTAATCATCTTCCGGTATGCCGAAAGCTCCGAACTCCACGTTGTCCCCAAGCTGATTGTCCCGATGATCTCTGCGGCATCCGGCGCTAATTGCAGCATCGCATACAGCGGAGCCTCTTTGCCGCGCGCCACGCTGATTACATTTGACCCACGGGCATCCAATTCACCCGCCATCGGGTAACTCATGCCTTTATAGGTCAACTGACCGCTGAAGGTGCCATTGGTGGTCAACGTCAGGGATACAATACCGGAGTTGGTCCAGTCGGTCGGGACGACTCGCACCCCATTGGTATCCACAGGCGGCAGGAACAACCCACCATACTCACCACTGTACGCCAGGAACGGATTTGGCACGAAGTTGGCGGTGACGCTCAGGTCGGCTTCCATCGTGAATGTGAGGGTGTTGTAGTCATGCTTGAACGGCATGATTACGTTGATCCCGTTCTTCTGCACCACCCAACTGGAGAGAATATTACCCGCCGTTGGTTTGGCGGTCAGCGTCACGGTTTTACCCAGCACCCGCTGCCCGGAAACAAACAGCTTGTTGCTCTCCATGACCGAGCCGGAACCAGTGACGGTTACCTCCAACCGTTCACTGACGACGTAATTCACCTTCAGAGTATTGGTAAGGGACACGTTCCCTGCCATATCAGCGGCATAAACCCGGATCGTGTTGGTATTCGGCACCAAGGTAATGCTCGCCTGCCAATTAGTAGTGCCGCTGGCGGTCTGCCACAGATCATTGTTGACTTGGTAATACACCCCCTGCAACGACCCACCCGCATCGGTCACGCGCCCGAGCAGGTTCGTCGTCGCGCGGTACACCTTGGCATTGGGCAGCGGAGCGGTGATGACCACCACCGGTTTCGCCACATCCACCGTGAGAACCGCCACCGCGCTGGTAATGCTGTCAACGGCGTTGGTGATGATGACCTGATACTTGCCGGCATTCGCGGCGCTGACGTTGTTCACCGTGTAAACGGCGGCGTTCGCACCCGGTACCGTGACCCCATTTTTCGTCCAACGATAGCTGAGCGGCGAAGAGCCCACCGCCGATACTTGTAATTGCGCGGTTTGCCCTGGCCGCACCGCCACGCTGATCGGTTGTTGCACAATGGCGGGCCGCGTGGCCGGTGCACTGACAATCACACTGGCATCCTGATAATTTGCGGCGATCGGCGTCGCCGTGGCATCCACCACCTCGCGCGTCACCGGTTGGTCGGCAAAACTGACGGCACTGGTCGTATTGGCCTGCAACGCGGTGAAGCCAACCCAGGCCACTGTTTGGGTGCCAGCAGGGAACGTGGCCCCAGCGGATAAGGCGATTTGGAAACCGAGTTTGCCAGCCGCCGCCGCATTGGTGTTCAGAATCAACTGCCCACCGCCAATGGCGTTGGAAGCGGACGCAAACCGCAGCACGTTGGTGTCAAAGGCCAGACTGAAGCCCAACCCATTCTCATTCCCCGCCGCCAACAACTGCACTGGCAAATAGGTGGTTCCCCCGGGAATTACGGTTTGACCGCGCAGTTGAACCACGGAAGCGCTGGCGGTCTTGGCCAGTTGCACCGCTTTCGTTATGGCAGTACCGGTAGACCCGCCCGCGGCGGTTACCGGATCCAACCCGGCCGCATAGCGACCGGCCTGCACCCAATCGGCGGTGGTGATTCGGCCATCGCCCAACGTGGCACGCGGAGCGCAATCGGCCCGCTGAAATTCACTGCCGACGGCGGCCGTATCCAACCCGGCGGCAAAACGGCCCACCTGCACCCAGTCCGCCGTGGTGATCTGCCCGTTATTATTACCATTGGGACGCGGTGCCACATCGGCTTCGTAGCCGGTCACGATCATCACTACGCCACCAATATATGACGCTGGCAACGGAGCGGCGGCGGCATCCACAATCTCGCGGACCACGGGCACATCTCCAAAGCTCAAAACGGAAGTGCCAGGCGTGGCGTTGCCCACCAACGCAAACGTGACGAGCGCCACCTGTTGCGTCCCGCTGGCAAAACTGCTGCCCGCCGGCAAGCCGAGTTGGAATCCCAACCGGCCATTGGCGATTTGGTTGGTATTCACAAAGATCATGGCACTGGCGGCATTGTTCCCATTGCTGATGGCCCGATAGCTGAGGACTGCCGGATCAAAGTTCAGGCTCAAACCCAAGGAGTTTTCATTGCCTTGCGCGGCGAGCAAGATCGGAACGGTCACCAGCGAACCCGCCGCCCCACTGGCATCCATCAGCCGGACAAAACGCGTATGCGGAGGAAGGTTGCTCACAGTGAGGGTAGCTGCGGCGCTGGTGACTGACCCATAGGCATTGGAAACGAGGCAGAAATAGGAACCGGTATTGGGTAAGGATGAATTATAAATTATGAAGGATGAATTGGTAGCACCGGAGATCGAAATGCTGCCCCGCAGCCATTGATAATACAAAGGTGCAGTGCCGGTGGCGGAGACGGTGAAAGTGGCGTTGGAGCCGACGAGAACGGTTTGGTTAATCGGGGTGATCTGGGTGATTTGCGGTTGCACCCCCCCGGAATCGCTGAGGTACAGTGTTTGGATTTCACTGGACGACAAGGCGCGATTGTAAATTCTCACATCGTCAATTTTACCCGCATAGTTCATATACGTCTGAGACCAAATCGAGCGACCCAGCATCAAAGCACGGTCATGCTGGTTTGGAACTTGAGAAAACGCACCTGTTGCCTGCAAAAATCCGTTGACATATAAGCTCACACCGCCTTGGTTATTAAGGCAGTATGCCACATGCGACCACTGATTTGTAGGCACCGTTCCTGTTTGCGTGGAAACCTCGGGTTCCAAGTTATTGTTCTTGTAGAAGTAAAAGTCCAGTTTACCACCAGCTCCAATGCTGCCAACATATCCATCCTTGCCGCCACTTGCATCTTGTATGCTTCCCCAGAACTGGCGAATCATGGTTGGATGAATCCAAGCTGATAAGGTGATATTGGTTGGAATAACTCCGCTCGGCAATGTGTCAATATAACTACTGATCCCATCAAATTGGTATGCGCTGTTGGGGTTGCCAAAACGATCACTGGTTAAAGTAGCTCCATTAACGATTCCATGATACCCATTCCCACTCGCATCGTTGGCATTTCCATTAAATGGATAGTAGGCGACAAGCCTATTTGAAACTGAGTTGCCAGCAGACGATAACAAGATAGAAGCAGGCCCATATTCATCCGTAGCCGTATTTGTGAGGTTAGTACGACTTGTTCCGTCCGGACGCATAGCCCAAACATCTGAGTTTCCAGAGCGATCAGAAATAAAGAATATGAACTGTCCATCTGGCGACCAAGAAGGTGTCCCTTCATTGGAGTCAGGCCAATCGCTAGTAAGGTTAATTGGGTTGGAGCCATCTGTATTCATCACTACAATATCATATTTGGCGGGACTTCCATGCAACCAGCTAACCGCCATTTTAGTACCGTCGGGTGCCCACCCGAGCTGTACGTAAGCAGAGCCAGCCTCGTGACTAGTGATTTTATTAGTCGCACCCGTACTTAAGTCATACACATAAACATCGCTATTATAGGTGTAGGCAGGTGGAGTGGCCCAATCCGTGCCAGCAATTTTATTAGCGGTTGGAGACCAACGGACGTGTGCCAGACAAACGGGAAGCGTCGAAACACCAGTGCCATCGAAATTTATGGTGAAAACATTTCCATATACTTGGTGATATGCGATCTTACTTCCATCCGATGAGAGGGATGGAAATACAAGATCCCCGCTGCCACCAGTTACCATGCGAAGCCCCGTTCCATCGGGATGCACCACATAAACCTGAGAATTGCCACCCGGTCCGCCATTGAATAGTATCCACTGTCCGTCTGGTGACCAACTCGGCGTACTGACAATCGGTAATGTCCCGGTTGGCACAATGGAATCTACTTGGGTGACCGTGTCAAGAATGTGAATTTTTTGATCAGGTGTCGTATATACAAGTTTCCCTTGAGGAGTGTTAACTCCCACTGAAGCACTGTTACTAATGCTCAAAGAAAAATCCTTTTCCGAGTAAAGGGAATCGGAACCCGTGGCTCGAATACGGAAACTAAAACTGCCAGCATTCGTTGGCGTGCCACTGATAATGCCATTGGTAGAAAGAGACATTCCTGCCGCTAAGCTACCGGAGACAATAGACCAAGTGTATGGAGAGAGACCACCCGTCGCTTGAAGAAAACCGTTGTACGGGCAGCCCAGAAGACCGCCGGGTAATGAACTTGCGGTGGTGATAGATACGCCGTTTGGTTGATCATTTATCGGAATCGTCACCGTTGTTGTACTCGGAGTGCCCAAGGCTGCCCTAACCACCCCACTCAAGACAACTGTAAACGTTTCGTCGTTCTCTGCGGTGCTGTCATCAGTGACCAATACATCGAAGTACTTGTCCGCCATATCCCCATCCGCCCAACTTAAAACTCCAGATTTAGCCGTATAATCTGAACCCGCCACCGCTGTGCCGTTAGCAGTCGCGTAGTTTACGCTTGCCGCTCCAGACGAACCACCCGTACGGCTCACATAAATTCGCACGCTCCCGCCATTCTCAGCTACGGTGTAATTGGCCGACTTGAATTGTAATACGCCGTTTGGTTGATCATTTATCGGAATTGTCACCGTCGTTGTACTCGGAGTGCCCAAGGCTGCTCCGCTTAACCCACTCAAACTCACTGTAAACGTTTCGTCGTTCTCTGCGATGTTGTCGTCAGTGATTAATACATCGAAGTACTTGTCCGCCATATCCCCATCCGCCCAGTTTAGAGGTCCGGTTTTCGCTGTATAATCTGAACCAGCCTCCGCTGTACCGTTAACGGTCGCATAGTTTACGCTTGCCGCTCCAGACGAACCACCCGTACGGCTCACATATATTCGCACGCTCCCGCTATTCTCTGCTACAGTATAACTGGCCGACTTGAATTCTAAGGTCCCGGAAATACCATCAACTCTGGCGAGCAGTTCAATATTATCATATTGGTTTCGTGTGGGCACAGCAACATACCAGCGTCCAGCAGCAGGTGAAGTGATATCAACGGCTTCTGTAGTAGTGCCCACGGTTTGAGAACTGTAAACTCCAGGCCCACCGGCTAAGGAAGTGATCCGACTTCCGTACTTTACAAAAACAGCAGCATCTCCGGTTCCGCCCGTTGTTTGAACTCGGAGGCGTCCAGCGGAAGCAGGTACGTCAATGTAAAAATAATGAGCAAACTTATTAGCATCATCCCAAGGTTTATTCAGTGATAATGGAGTTTCGCGCTGACCACTGGTTAATTCATAATCTCCATCATCATACGTCGCTGACCGAATGAAACCCTGATCATGGGCATTTCTAATGGCGTCCGATACGGCAAGGGCGAATAAATCTACGTTCCCTGTTGTGAAGCCCCCAATGGCGGATAAAAGGACCGAACGTTTTACCTCGAACGCAATCAGTCCTTGGCTACCGATGTCCACACATAACGAAACTTCTGTATTAAAATTTATACTGGCTTTTTGAGGGCCGCTAAGCCCGCTATTGTTGTTCCAATCGATCAAAGTAAAAGCAGTGTTGGGCAGATTTACCGAAACCCCTGCTGACCACTCTTTTCGGTAATCGGCTGTGCCGCGGTTCTTCCATTCCACAGCATGAGGAATAAGCCCTACTGTTAAATGTCCACCTCCATTTACTCTTCCCAAGCAGAGGCCAGCGTCTGCATCCACCCAGCACGTGACCCATTCACCTTGATCTGCTGTTGATTCCGGTGTCAGTCCTAATAAATCTGCGACATCAATTAAAAACGAGCCGCTTGCCTTAAGCGCAACCGGCACTGGTACTCCATTCACAGGAATCAGCATATTTTTCCCTACTCCAGCCCGTACGAATAACAAAGGTTTTATGCTGCCAGTGCTGCGCCGCATCATGACTTCGATTTCATCTAGAGCACCATTTTTACTAAATGAAATGGATGAAATATGCGCGAGGCAGTCTAAAAAACTTAACTGCGGATCAAACTTAATTTCAAATGATCGCGCGCCTGTTCCAGTAGAAAGATCATTCCATTGCGAGTAGTTGAGTGTATCATCAAAACGATCCACAAGCAAATACGCTGCATCATCAAAGCTGCTCCAAGTTGAGGCGCGGGCGTAGTATTGTCCGGCGAGTAGAGTTTTTGGTACGATAAATTTAAACACAACATCGCTTTCTTGACCTGCTTGCAAACTAGCAGTTTGCAGCGGTTTTATATCGTAATAGTATTCAGGCCAACTGTTCAAAGTGGCATTCGCATGTGCGAAACTGAGTCCAACCCAAAAACTACGAGTTGTAGATGTATTATTTTTTACTCGTACTGTAGCTTGCAGTTGCTGGCCACCGGTTAAGAGTTGATTGTTTGGATAAAAAAATGACGTAATGAGACAATCGGCGGGCTTAACTACTGTAGTGAGGCAACTATAACTACTACCGGTATTCTTATCGACTAAAACATCCGTTTTTTCCCATACAAGGGTTGTTCCCTGATAAATTCTCACAATATACCGCTCGCCGACTTCAATAGTAGGCCAAGCCTGAAAGCTGGTGTTTCCATTCGAGTCTGTGCTAGATGTGGCGCGCAGATGAGGTTCATTCCGATGTCCATCCCAACTCAGCAGACTAACGCTCGCGTTCGCTAACGGTGTCGTTCCATCACTGTAGTAGGCCTTTACCGATAGAGGTCGTTTAACATTGGTAGTTATAGTCTTGGAAACCGTTCCAGAAGTTGGCACATCGAATAACCCAGTGCCACCCACAAGCATATCCCAACAATACACCTGAACCTGATACCCACTGGCGGGCAATGCACAGTAATAAAAAGAGGTTCCCGACGGTGCGGTGCCGAGATCTGCATCCATACGCTCCATCTCTGTCCCGTTCTGCAAGAGCAATACGGCGTTCATATCTGCGGCTTGAACACCATTAACAGTAATCGCGACTGGGGCGATTGGTGTGAAGTTCCAAACCGGTCCATCGGTGGTCCCATAACTGTTTTTTGATTTAATCTGCCAGTAGTATTTTTGGCCAGGCCGCACCGAGCTAAGATTAATTATACCATTCGCATGATTATTTATAAGTGGTGGTGGGTTTGCTGTGCCGAAATAGACTTCATGATACGAGGTGTTAGGACCACTTGACCAGCTTAAGAGCGGAAGACTACAAGGCCAATTAGTTGATCCATCCGGTGGCTGCGGTGTGTTCGGCATATCAGGCAGGGCACCTACTGTCAATGTTACCGAGGAAGACCAACTTGACTCAATAAGATCAGAAGAGCAGCGAGCTTGAGTTTTTTGGTAGTAGGTGCCTGGGTTAGAAAAGTATCGCGAGCGGCTCGCAGAACCCCAGATGCTAATATTTCCATCACCCCAGTCAAACCGGTATTCAATACCATGTCCTTTACTGCTGGTTGCGCCACTTGCTGTGAACGTAACACCACCACCCACAACGACTGGGTTTGGACTTACGGAGAGCGTGGGCGTTGAAACCGTCTCTGGTGGGTCGGATACAATAACTACAGTTCCACTCGTCCAACCCGAATAGATACCATCCGTTACACAACCAGCCTGAGCTTTTATAGTGTAAGTGCCTTTAGTAGAATAATAGTGCGATTGGGAGGAATTCCCCCAAGCGGAAATCGTGCCATCGCCCCAATCGTAGCGGTATTTGATAGCATGCCCCAAGCTGCTACTTGTGCCACTGGCACTAAGAGTTACATATACTCCTGTCAGGACAGAGCTTGATGATGCTGAGCAGCCAGTGGGTGTTGAGACGGTTTCTTGGACTGTCACATACCAGCGATACGCAGCCTCCCATGGCCCGTCACCATTAAAAATAGTACTACTATACACCTCTGCACGTATCCACCCACTAACTGCGATGTTGAAGTCTATATCATCATACCAGTAAAAGTATCTTGTAGCAACAGGAGAACCGCCTGAGTATGTGTTATACCAATCAACACGGTGGTAACCATCAGGATTAGCATCAACTTCAAATGTATATGAACCCGACAAAAGGGTCAGGTTTTTCGTTTGGTTATCTTCGGCCGGATGGGAAAAGGTCCGATCAGCGTCGGGTGCGGTTGCGGCAAAAACAATTGAGGCAGTGGACAGTATCACGAATACCAACATCATCGTGAAGAGTCCATGATTGTATGAAACCCTGGTTTTTCTTTCCATGTTGCCGTTTATCATAGTACCCGCATTGCTCATGTTTGTTTTCATCGTTTTCTTTCCTTGCATGAACAACGACGGCGGAATGAAAAGGGCGCGAACCCACGCGCCCTCGCTGGAGGCACCTGGAAGCGCCTGTGAGAGATGCACGACCGGCTCGCAACCAAGTTGGGCGCAAGCCTTCGGAAGTCCCTCACAGAGGAATCACAGGATTTCCAGTAAGACCACAGCCGAAGCTATGCAAAATTCAGTTACCTAAAAAGAAAAAGTGTTAAGCACATTTTTGGCTGAACGTTATTACCAATCGCACAAGTCCTGCGATCGTGCAAGAAGTTTTTGAAAGAAATTTTTAAAAACCTTTTGCAGAAAAATGAACCGGCAGAAAAATGGGGACCGGACATGGCAAAAAGATTAGCTGGCATAAAAATTGGAACCCAATTCCTTTTGCAGAAAAATGAACCGGCAGAAA
>JBAXGN010000243.1 GCA_037139415.1 Verrucomicrobiota bacterium
GCCGCAGCCATAATCTGCTGGCGACAGACAATATCTATTTACGGATAAGCACTTACAACGTAAAAAAAGGCGAGGCCTCCGGCCTCGCCTTTTTTGTTGCTCAGAACTATAATTCCCGCCGCTCTGATTTTAATTGCCGCGCAACGAATGATTTGGTTTGCTGGACGCAGTAACTATGAAAAATGCATGGACCGTACTGTTGTGTGTTGCCGCCGGTGTCGCGCTTCAAACCGCCACGGCGCAAGACGTCGAACCTGGATTCAAAAGCCTGTTTAATGGCAAAGACCTGACGGGTTGGGCCGGGCGGACCAATCATTGGTCGGTCGAGGACGGCTGCATCACCGGCAGCACTACGCCGGAGAACCCTGCCAAGGGAAACAACTTCCTGTTCGCCAGGGATGGCGATAAGAATCTCATCGTGGATGATTTTGAAATTCGTTTTTCCTATAGTTTCTCCACTCCATGGGGCAACTCCGGCCTCCAGTATCGCAGCAAAGACCTTGAAAATTTCGTCAGCGGCGGGTATCAGGCGGATTTTGAGGTTGGCACCACCTATTCCGGCATCCTGTATGAGGAAAGAGGCCGCGGCATCCTGTGCCAGCGTGGACAAAAGGTCACCATCAAGGAGGCGTTATTTGTCACCGAGTCGAAGAAAGTGACCGATCCGAAAAACGGCAAGGAGAAGGAAGTGAAGACCAAACGCGAGGTGGCCAAGGATTCGCCGGAGGCCGCCAATGCCAAGCTGGATACAAAAATTGAAGTCACTGGCACGTTGGGCGACACCAGGGAAATCCAAACGCATATCCACACCAACGGCTGGAATGATTACGTCATCATCGCCAAGGGCAATCATCTCCAACAATGGATCAACGGTGTGCAGACCATTGATGTGACAGACGAACAGGAATCCAAGGCCGCCAAGTCCGGCGTGCTTGCGTTCCAAATTCATGCCGGCCCCCCGATGAAGGTTCAGTTCAAGAATGTCCGTATCAAATCGTTAAAATAGGCGTTTTCAACCGTAAATAAAAACCTGACAGATAAACTCTTATGCGCAATCCAATTCAATCCACCCTGATCACCGTGACCTTGGGGCTGGCCATGGCGGCCAGCGCCTCGGCGGCTGACAAAAAAGTCCTGTTGTTGGCGGGCAAGCCAAGCCATGGGCCGCGCCAGCACGAACATAATGCCGGGTGCCTGCTGCTGGGGCGGTTGCTAAATACCGTGCCGGGCATCAAGGCGGTGGTGAACACCAACGGTTGGCCATCCGATAAATCCGTTTTCGATGGCGTGGACGCCGTATTCATTTATTGCGACGGCGGGGCCGGTCACATGGCGGTGCAGGAAGACCGCCTGCAAGTCATCTCCAGCCTGCTGAAAAAAGGCGTCGGCTTTGGCTGCTGCCATTATGCGGTGGAAGTGCTCAAGGAAAAGGGTGGCAACGAATGGCTTGAAGGCATGGGTGGCTATTTTGAAATCAACTGGTCCGTTAACCCGCATTGGGATGCCGATTTTAAGACCATTCCCAAACATGCGATCACCGATGGCGTGAATCCCTTCAAAATTCGCGATGAGTGGTATTTCCACATGCGCTTCCAGGAAGGCATGAAGGGCGTCACCCCGATCCTCAGTGCGGTGGCTCCGCTGGAAACGATGAGCCGCAAAGACGGCGCGCATGAGGGTAATCCGGCGGTCCGCCAGGCCGTGACCAATGGCGAACCACAACATGTGATGTGGACCTATGAGCGCCCGAATGGCGGTCGCGGCTTTGGGTTTACCGGCGGCCATTTCCACGACAACTGGGGCCAGGAGGATTTCCGGCGCGTGGTGCTTAACGCCATTGTTTGGATTGCCAAGGGCGATATTCCGCCCGGGGGTGTGAAAACCGTCGTCACCAAGGATGATCTGGAGCAGAACCTGGACCCCAAACAGGTCAGGAAACCGACGCCCAAGCCGCCGCAATTGCCGAAGGCAGCAAATTAAGCAAGTCCACGCCTGCCGTATGGATAAATTAAGAGTACAACTGGATCGGTTTCTGCGGACGCAGCCGAAACTGGGCAAAGGAGCCTATATTGCCGCCGGGGCGGTGGTGGTGGGCGATGTGACGTTGGGGGACCATGCCAGCATTTGGTACAATGCCGTCTTGCGCGGAGACATTAACCGGATTGTCGTGGGCGACTATTCCAATGTGCAGGACAACACCGTGCTGCATCTGGCGGATGAATTTGGATGCATCATCGGCAAGTACGTAACCATTGGGCACTCGGCCATCGTCCATGCCTGCGTGGTGGAGGATGAATGCCTGATCGGCATGGGGGCGACGATTCTGGACGGGGCGGTGATTGGCGCGCAATCCATTGTGGGGGCCAAAGCCCTGGTCACTCAGGGGACCAAAATTCCACCCGGCTCGTTGGTGCTGGGATCTCCGGCCAAGGTGGTGCGTCCGTTGACCTTGAAGGAGCGGCGCGGGCTGAAATATTGGGCGAAAAAATACGCCAAAAATTCGGCCTACTGCCTGAAACACGGCATCAATGTCGGAGCCCCACTTAAGTCGTAAATTTCGTCAGCGGATCGAATATTAAATCACTTCCACCGGGCATTTCGGCAGGGCTTGCAGGAACTGCTGCCCGTAGCGTTTGGCCAGAATACGGTTGTCCAGCACTACGATGATGCCCTGATCGGTTTTCGTGCGGATCAGGCGGCCCACCCCTTGGCGGAATTTCAGCACCGCTTCCGGCAGGGAATATTCACCAAAGGGATTTCCACCGCGCGCCTCGATGGCCTCGATGCGCGCCTCAATCAGGGGATGATCCGGCACCGCAAACGGCAGCCGGGTGATGATGACATTCGAGAGCGCCTCGCCTGGGACATCCACGCCCTGCCAGAAGCTGTCCGTCCCGAACAGCACGGAATCCACGTCTTCCTTGAATTTTTCCAACATGAGACCGCGCGGCGTGCCGGTTCCCTGCACAAAACATTGCAAGTCCAGCTTGTTGAAGAACGATTCCATCCGTTCCGCCACTTCTTGCATGAGCTTGTAGCTGGTGAACAACACAAACGCCTTGCCATGCGTTTGCCGGATGAAATGTTCGATCCAGTGGATCAACGCGTCACGGTATTCCTCGGTGCGTGGATCAGGCATCTTGTTTACCACATACAGCTTCATCTGCTGCTCATAGTCGAAGGGCGAACCCACTTGCAGCAGGCGCGCCGACTCCCCGCCCACACGGTTTACAAAATACTGCATGCCGAGGACGGTGCCCGAGGTGCGTTGACTGCGGAAGCGGTGTCCGGTGGATTCCGGTTTGGCCTTTTCCGGTGGCGCTTCTGCGCTCATGGCCAGCGTGGCGCTGGTCATGATGATCGAGGTATCGCTTTGGAACAGCCGGCGGCGCAGGTACTCCGCCACGTCCACGGGCGCGGCCTGCAAGGTCAGATTATGCTGGGTTTTGCCGCCACGCGCCACCCAATAGACATGCTCCGGCGCATTCTGGCTGAGGAACGTGGCCAATTCATCGCGCAGTTCCGCCAGCCGACGGTTGCACTCGGACAGTTCCTCGCCGGTCTCTTTATCCTGGCTGGTTTTGACCATCTCGCTGACCGCCTCCCGCACCCGTTGCAGGGGCAGGCTGAGATTGTCCTTCACCAGATCGGGACGGCGAATACGCAATTCGCTCCAACTGCGGCGGGTGGAGCCGCCCCGGGCGCGCGCGCCGCCTTCCCCGGATTCCGCCGCTTCCCGCTGCTGGGCGGAGAGTTCTTCGCACGCCACCTCGACCGATTGGAAAAATTTGTCACTTTCCTCCAGCAGATCGGCCACCAGCTTGACCGCCTTGCCCTGGCGCAGCGTGGCCAGCAGTCCCTTTTCCGTACGTGGATTCCACAACCGTTGCAGGGCGAACCGCAATTGTCCGCTCGATACGCTCAGGCCAATGTGTTTGGAGGCCACATTCTCGACCGTGTGCGCCTCGTCAAAGATAAGAAAATCATTGCGGAACATCACGCCCCCCTCAATTTCCTCATCAATGCCACCCAGCAGCGTGAACAGCAGGGTATGGTTCAACACCAACAGGTCGGAGCCCAGGATGCGCTGACGCGCTTTCTGAAAGAAACAGACTTCGTGATGTTGCTTGTCAAATTCCGATTCCGGCCCGCACATTTTGGGTGAGCATAAACCGCGCTCGGAACATACCTGGGACCAGACCTTCATGTCCGGCTCGAGGTCGAAGTCCGATAAATCACCATCCGTCGTGGACTTGGACCATTCGTAGATTCGTTTCAACTCCTCGATTTCCGGCGAGGTGAAGAGGCTGTCCGCCTGGTGCATCACCTTGTGCAGGCGGCGCGTGCAGAGGTAATTGGCGCGGCCCTTCAGCATGGTGTAACGGAACGGCACCGGCAGCACCTTGGCCAGCATGGGCAGATCTTTATCCCGCAGTTGCTCCTGCAAATTGATCGTATGCGTCGAAATAATCGCCTTCTTGCTTTTCTCCACGGCAAAGAGAATGGCCGGGACCAGGTACGCCAGGCTTTTGCCGACGCCGGTGCCGGCTTCCACCGCCAGGTGCTTGTTATCCATCAGCGCCTGCGCCACCGCCACCGCCATCTGCTGTTGCTGGGGACGATACTCAAAGTTGGGCGACTGCGAGAGAATGCCGTTGGGCGAGAAAATACCCTCCACCACTTTGACGAGGTCAAATGCGGAACCGGCGGGTTGTGATTGAATCTCGCTGATCATGGTGTAAATATTTTAACCACCAGCGCAGATTTTGAAACGCTAGCCGGGCGATTCGCCAGCCGATTGGTCGCAACGCGTAATGCCATCAGTTCTCCCGGGGTCGTTTCATCACCACTTCCTGCACGGCGCGGTTTTTGACGATCCTGTTGTCGGGCAGAATGCCGCGCCAATTGGTGGTGGGGTAAATAAGCGCGTTACGGCCGATGATGCTGCCGGGGTTGAGCACGGAATTACAACCCACCTCCGCGCCATCGCCCACCAGCGCGCCAAACTTGCGCAGGCCGGTATCGAACGGTACGCCGTCCTTGTCCACCATCACGTTCCCCGCCACGATCTTCACATTGGACAGGATCACGCCCGCGCCCAGATGCGCCTTGTAGCCAAGGATGGAATCCCCCACGTAATTGAAATGCGGTACCTGGCAATGGTTGAACAGCACCGAGTGTTTGAGTTCACACGAGTTGCCCACCACGCAACCGTCCCCGACGATAACGTGCTCGCGCAGATACGCGTTATGACGGATCACGCAATTGCGCCCGATGATGGCCGGACCTTTGATCATCACTCCGTCCTCCAGGACGGTGCCTTCGCCAATGTACACTTCATTGCCGATGTACGCGTCTCCGTCGCAAGTGTTGTGCAGCGCGGGGCGGAGATTAGCCTTGAGGTATTCTTTCAGGCGCTTGAGCGCGTCCCACGCGTACTCACAGCCGTCAAACAAGGCCGCGTGTTCGGTCTGGCTCAGGTCAAATAGATCCGATGGTTTAAACATATTCAGTCGGTATTTACGCGCCGCCGGTCGGCCTTACATTTGGGTCAACTCTTCCGGGTTTAATAAGTGCACCCCCTGTTTTTTCAGCGCCTGGCGGGCGTGTTCAATATCCTTGGTTTCGATGATCAGGATGGCGCGCTGGTGCGCCTGAGTGACGAAACCGGAGGAGTTCTCCACGTTTACGTTGCTGCGTGCCAGGCAATCCGCCACCGCGTGGAGGCCGCCGGGTTTATCCGGCACCTCGATGGCCAGCACTTCCACTTGCGAGACTGCCAGGCCATCCTGCCGGAGCGCTTGGCAGGCCGGCTCGAATTGGTCCACCAGGAACTTCATCACCCCAAAGCGCTCGGAGGTGGCGATCGTCACCCAGCGGATGTTGATGCCGGTGTCGGCAAGGATTTTGGTGTAACGGGCCAGTTGTCCCGTTTTGTTTTCGACAAACACCGTTACCAGTTTGACTGTGTTCATGTTGGCTCCCGTTCGGTTGTTTAAATATGCCGTTTATCCACGACCCGCTTGGCCTTGCCCTCGCTGACCGGCAGCGAGCCGGGCGGCACGAGTTCCACCTTGGGCTTGGTCAGGATTTCCGCGCGCAGTTTTTCCACAATGGAATGTTCCAAGTGTACCAGGTGATCCACCTGCCCGTCAAAGCCGGCCTCCGCCAGTTCCACCTTGATGGTCATTTCGTCCAGGCCATCCAGCACAATCAGGTAATTCCGGCCCAGTTCTGGCATGCCCATGAGCACCCGTTCGATCTGCTGTGGGTACACGTTCACCCCGCGCACGATCAGCATGTCGTCCGAGCGCCCGGTAATCCGCTGGATGCGCCGGTGAGTGCGCCCGCAGGCACACGGTTCGCTGACGATCGAGGTGATGTCCCGCGTGCGGTACCGCAGGATCGGCATGGCCTCGCGGCACAGCGTGGTGAGCACCAGCTCGCCCGGCTTGCCATCCGGTACCGGTTCGCCGGTTTTGGGATCCACGATCTCCATCAGGAAATTATCCTCCCACAAGTGCATGCCTTGTTTGCATTCGCATTCAAACGCCACCCCCGGTCCGTTCATTTCCGAGAGGCCATACGAGTTATAGACATCAATACCGAACGCCTTTTCAATCTTCCGCCGCGTTTCCTCGGTGTACGGTTCTGCGCCGACAAACCCCTTGCGCAGGGAGAGATGCTTGCGCGGATCAATACCTCGACTCTCCAGAAAATCCGCAAAATACAGCGCATAACTGGGCGTGGTGTGAAAGACCGTCGAGCGAAAATCCTGCATCAGCAACAATTGCTTCTCGGAATTGCCCGGCCCCGCCGGGATGACCAGCATACCGAGCTTCTCCGCCCCGTAATGCATCACCAGCGCCCCGGTGAACAGCCCGTAGGTCATCATGTTTTGCAGGATATCCTTGGTCGTAACTCCGGTGGCCACCAGGCTGCGGGCGATGAGGTCCGCCGATTGGTTCAAATCCCGCTTCGAGAAGAAGAGCGCCTTGGGTTTGCCGGTCGTGCCGCTGGAGGTATGCAACCGCAACGCCTTGCCGGGCGTGGCCACCATGCCTGCCGGGTAGGTGGCGCGTAAATCGGCGCTGGTGGTGAACGGCAGCCGGCGCGCATCCGCCAGCGTCTTGATGGTGGACGGCTTGAGGTTCAACTCCGTGAATTTTTGCTGGTAGAACGGCACGTGTTGCCCGACGCGTTTCACCGTGTCCTGCAAACGCTTCAACTGCAGCCGCTCCAGGCTGCGCCGCTTCATCGTCTCAATCTCTTGATCCCAAAACATGATGCCGTTCATTGTTCACACCCATTAGGAAACGTCAACGCTATTGGCGGTCGCGTTTACAAACTTGCATGGCCGCGTTCCGCTCGCTACCTTTTGCCCATGATCATTGGTGTCATGCGAACCCAGGCCACCGCGCCCGACCTGCTTATCCCGGTGTGATGCAGTGGTTTAACAAAGCCCCTTATGTGTATCGGCCCGCCCAGGTGCTGCGCCGCATGGGGCGGTGTCTGTGCCCGCCATCGTCTGCGGTGGTGAATGCTACGCTCCCTTGGGGAATGCCCATTACCATTGATCCACGCGAAACCATCGGTCGCACCATCTGGCATGCCGGGGTGCATGATCTCGATGTTTGCGAGGCGCTGTATCGCCTGGCTGATCCAGACGAGGTCGCCCTGGATATCGGCGCAAACATCGGTCAAATGACCTGTGTGCTGGCCTTGCGCGTGGGGGGTGCCGGTCGCGTCCTGGCCTTTGAACCGCACCCGGTGGTGTTCCAGCGGCTCTCGGCCAATCTGGCCCGGTGGCGCAACCAGCCCGGCGTGGCAACTCTGGAAGCCTTCCCCTGGGCGGTATCCGATGCGCCGGGAGAGGTGTCGTTGATCGAATCTGCCGATTTCGCGCACAACCAGGGCACCGCCACTTTGGGTGCATCTGGCATCAATTCTGCCAAGGAACATCGGGTGCGGGCTGCGACGCTCGCGGAAATCTGCCGGGACATTGAGCGGGTGGGCGTGGTCAAAATGGACGTGGAAGGGCATGAGGTCCGGGTGTTGCACGGCGGCGCGGAACTGCTGCGGCAGCACCGCATTCGCTCCGTGATTTTTGAGGACGACCTGGCGGCTGGCTCAAAGACCGTGGCTGTTTTTCAGCAGTACGGATATGAGGTCTTTGTGTTGGAATGGCGGTTTGGTGGCGTCCGGTTGCATCCCGTGCGGGAATGGCGGCCAACCTTGGCGCATGGCACCGTCCCGAGTTGCGTGGCCACCTGCGATCCGCAAGACACCTTGCGCCGCTTCGCCACCACCGGTTGGCAGGTGCTCGCCCACCGTTGAAGTTGCCGGAACATCACCCGTATCAATACGTGATTGAACATGGCGGCGGTCTGCCCGGTTGTGGACACGCCGCGTTGGGAAAACGGCCACTCTCGTTTCACGCCAGTTCAACAGGAATGCTCCCGTCAATGGGAATCGCCGCGTGTCGCTTTCCAGGGACCGCCAGCACTGCCCCGCGCACTCCACGTGCCACTCATGCTATCGCCGGTGAGCGTGGCGGTGACCGTTCGCTGCGTGTTTTTGTCCACTTGAAGTGTGCCGGACATGGTGTTTCCTTTGATTGTGCCTTGAAAGGACGCGCGCTTGCCATTCGGATAGGTGCAGTACCCCTCGACTTGGGTGCCGTGCTGGGTAAGCGCACCGGGGATCTTCTGGCTGCCATGCATGCACGTCCAGGTTCCGTTAAAATTCGGCGGCGGTGTGGCAGCGTAAACACCGACGCCAACGGCTGCGATCAATCCGGCAATCAGGAAGATTTTTATCATGGCATTGAAATCAGGTTGATGGGAAATGACTTTTCGTCCGCCGCCCGCGTTCACTCGTCGCGTGGCGGTCAAGAAGCACCGCTTTTAGCTCACGATTCACATTGAAGACACTACCACGGCTCCAGTGTGGGGACAAGCTGCTATTCGCAATATTTGATCTTGCCAGTTATAACATTTGTGACTACATTGACTGCATGATCATTGAATTGAAATTACGCAAGGTCGGCAACTCCATTGGCGTGGTGCTGCCCAAAGAAGCGCTTGCCCGCCTCAATGTGGGCGAGGGGGACACCATTGCGCTTACGGATTCACCGGAAGGCGGCCTGCGGGTGACCCCTGTTTCCGATGGCCGGGAGCAATTTGCCAGGCAAATGGAGGCGGCTGAAAGTGTTATTCGCCGATACCGTAACACGCTCCGAGAATTGGCCAAATAAATGAAACAACCCCAGTGGCTGTTGCGCGATACGGTTCTGGCGCTGCAAGAACGCCTGTTGGCTGAGTTCGGTGGGCAGGGCGGCGTGCGGGATGCCGGGTTATTGGATTCCGCTCTGGCTCGTCCGGAGAACCTGTTTGTTTATGGCCAGCCGGACCTTTTTGATCTCGCGGCTGCCTATGCCTTTGGTCTGGTCCGTAATCATCCCTTTCTTGATGGTAACAAGCGGATCGCCTTCACTGCCGCCATTGTATTTCTGGAATCAAATGGCTGCCATTTTATTGCTGCGGAGGCGGATGCTGCGCTGAAAACCCTTGCCCTTGCGGCTCGTGACTTGGATGAACCCGGCTACGCTGCCTGGCTCAGAGCGAACTCACGCAAACGCTAACGGGCGCATTCCCGGAGGGGCGGACCTTTGAGTTGGGAGTTCCGCCTTTTCCTGGTCGATCCCGGCAAGCGGCGCTGGACTGAACGCGACATTGAAATCATCCCGCTCAAAGAATTTTTACCAGATCGTGAAAAATAGGAAAAACTGATTCTGCTGAAAAACCCTTGGTCATTTTTTGAGGCCCTTGGCTGGGCTGGG
>JBAXGN010000244.1 GCA_037139415.1 Verrucomicrobiota bacterium
CGTTGCGCGCCCTCGAACCCGGCCTGCCCATCGTGGGCATGTCCGGCCTGTTGGATACCCCCCTTGATTTGCCGGCGATGAAACTCTCCGCCATGCTGCGCAAGCCATTCGCCCCCGATGCTTTATTGCGCGTCCTGCATCAAGTGCTCCACCCCTGATTGCGGAATACTTGGCGTAGGTGACGACGTAAGGAGTCTAAAATCTCACGGTAAAGCCTTCGCCGCGATGCCGTACATAAAGTTGGGACGGACACCAATCAGCAGTTAGTTGACTTTTCCGGAAGGCACGACATTTTGTTCAGGTACGGTGGAACTAATCAAACAACCAACGAGCCAAGGTTAAGCAGTGCCATTGGCTAGTCAAAGATCTGAGCAATGAATGTTAATAATGATGTACCGATTAAAGGTCGGAGCTGCGCACCAACGCATCCGGATGCCCTTCCCATGAATACGGAGCAACTTCAGCGCCTGATTGGGGAAATCCGCGACGTGGTGTACAGCGTGGATGTGGAGACCAAGCACTTCAACTATCTGAGCCCGGTGTTTGAAACCATGTTCGGCTATGCCATGGAGGATGTCCGGGCGATGGGCGGACGCCCAGAGTTTCTGTGCCAGGTGATCCAGCATGGGAAGTTCGAGGAACAGGATCAGTTACTGGAAGATATCAAGGCCGGGAAGGTGGTGAAAAAATTCCGGCATGTAGCCTGGTGGCGTTGCAAGGACGGTACGCAGAAATGCATTGAAGACCAGTGGACCAACATCCATGAAAATACGCGTTTGCTCAGCACCGCCGGCGTGCTGCGGGATATCACGGAACAGGAGTTGCTCAAGCAGTCACGGGAACATCTGATCCAGGAATTACAGGATGCCATGGTCAAAATCAAAACTTTGAGCGGATTGCTGCCGATCTGTGCCGCCTGCAAAAAAATCCGCGATGACAAAGGTTATTGGAACCAGGTGGAGTCCTATTTTGCCAAACGTTCCGGGGTTCAGTTTACCCATGGCCTGTGCCCTGACTGCACCGCCAAATATTTCGCGGAACTACCGCCACCGCGAGCTTGATTCGGAAAGGCCTTCTGGGTACCACAGGCGCAGGATGCCTTCGGCGATGAGGTAGCTTTTCCCATCGGGATAGACGTTGCACAGGCGCACGGAGGGATCGGTCCCCACGGCGGATGAGGCGACAAACACGTTCGCTTTTACTTGGCCGGTGCGCTGGCCTTCGCCTTGCGGGATTCCATCACCTTCAGATAATTCTCGTAGCGCTTGCGGTCCTTTTCCTCTTTAGCCAACCCGGCGGCTTCCTTGGCCAGCGCGATGCCTTCATCCTGCTTGCCGGATTCAAACCGCACAATCGAGCGCGTGCCCACCGTCCGGTGCGTCTTGGCGCCCGCGACCTTCTCCGCCTTATTCAACGCCTCATCCGCCAGCGCGAAGTCGCGGTTCTTATTGCGCATATTGGTGACGATGCCGAAGGCGAAGTCGCACAAGGCCTGCTCGTCGTTGCCGGCGCTGGCGATCAACTTCTTCCCCAACTCCACCGCCTTGGCGTCACCCTTGCCGGAAAGCTCCTGGTACTCGGCCAACAGCGCGCGGGCTTCATCCTTCTGGATGGCCGCCTGCATGTCGTATTTACCGTCCAAAATCTGTTCCAAGGCCGTATCCAATCCATCCATGGGATGCCCGTGCCAGATCACCTTGCCCTCCTTCGACACAATGAACGCGTGCGGGATGCCCCCCTGCCCGTAGGCCGTCATGTAGCCGTCACTCGTCGCGCGCCCGTCGTCGCACGCCACCACATACTCCATTTTCTCCCCCTGCTCCGTCACAAACGGTTTCACCTTCTCGACCGTTTCGTCGCTGACCCCGATCATGACCACTCCCTTATCTTTGAACTTCTTTTGCATCTCGGTCAGGTGCGGGATGCTGGTCCGGCACGGCGGACACCACGTGGCCCAGAACTCGACCACATAGATATTCTTGCCGTCCTTGACATCCACCGCCTTGCCCTTCACCCATTCCTTGATGCTCAGCGGAGCCGCCGGATCACCCAGCCGCGCGCCCGCCATGGAAGACAGTGTAACCGTGGCTGCCAGCACCACGCCGAACCAACCTGCATTGATTTTCATAGAGTTAATCAGTCGCCGCCGAACGTGCCACACCCTGGCCTGCTTGGCAAGTTTGTAACCGATATCCTCAATCCTTTCCCCGATCGAACGGTCCAGTGTTGTTTCATGTTCAATTTCTTTTCCAAATCATTTCATGGTTGCCCGGTGACTGATCCCAGGTCGTACGCAAAAGTAACGCCGCGCCGGGGGATAAGGTTACAGCCGATCACCACCTTTTCCCAGCGGGACTTTCATGCGCTGGCGCCTGCGTTTCGCCCCAATCCGGCAATTGACCTCCGCCGGGAATTGGCTTAGGCTCACCGGCACGCACCGGCATCGCAACGTGAGGCCCGGTGCCCAATTGAAACGCGGATTAATTGATTCAAATGAATAACAGCAGCAAGCATTCTCAAGACGGAGCCTGGGATCGCCGGGCTTTCCTCGGCGGCGCGGCGGGCGGGCTCGCGGCCCTGATGTCCACCTCCTGCGCCTCGCTGCCCGGCGGGGGCGAACCCAAAGCCTCCGGCCACGGCGGCGCGGGGGCCGGGACGTTCCCCAAGGATTTCGTCTGGGGCGTCGCCACCGCCGCGTATCAGCTTGAAGGCGCCGCGTTCGAGGACGGCCGCAAAGCCGCCACGTGGGACACGTTCAGCCGCATCCCCGGCAAAGTCGTCAATGGCGACACCGGCGAAGTGGCGTGCGACCACTATCACCGTTACGAAGAGGACGTGCGCCTCATCGCCGATCTCGGCGTCAAGCATTACCGCCTGAGCGTCGCGTGGCCGCGGATCATTCCCGATGGCCGCGGCGCGGTCAACGCCAAGGGCCTGGACTTCTACAAGCGCCTGCTCGACTGTCTCCAGAAGCACGGCATCACGCCCCACATCACCCTCTTCCATTGGGATACGCCCCAGGCGTTGGAAGACCGCTACGGCGCGTGGCGCAGCCGCGAGATCGCCACTGACTTTGCCGAGTACTGCTCCGTCGTCACCAAAAACCTCGGCGACCGCGTCCAGTACTGGATGACCATCAACGAAATCTTCTGCTTCACCTATCTGGGCTACGGCGTCAAGACGATGCCCAAGTTCGCGCCGGGCGTCGTCCTCAACACCCGCAAGGAACTCGCCAACCTGGTGCACCACGCCAACCTCGCGCACGGGCTGGCGTGCCAGGCGATTCGCGCGGCCTCGCCCGTCAAGCCGCACGTCTCCATCGTCATCAACTACGACGCCTACATCCCGGCGGTGGAAACCCCGGAGAACATCGAGGCGACCAAGCGGGCGTTCGTCGGCGAAGAACATAACGGGACCGTCCTCGTGCCGATCCTCACCGGCAGCTACGGCAAGCGGATCATGGAGAAGCTCGGCCCGGAAGCCCCGGACATCCGCGAGGGCGACATGAAGACCATCTGCCAGCCCTTGGACGCGCTCGGCTTCAACATCTACACCGGCTCCTACGTCCGCGCCGCCAGCAACCCGGACGGCTACGAACTCCTGCCCTTGCCCAAGGCCTACCCGCAAATGCACGTGCCGTGGCTGAACTTCCTCCCGGAAAGCCTCTACTGGGGCGTGCGCATGCTCACCGATGCCCTGGGCAAAGCCGAACTACCCATCTTCATCACCGAAAACGGCTGCCCCACCGACGACGAACTCACGAAAACTGGCGAAGTGCTTGACCTCGCGCGCGTCATGTACACCCGCGCCTACCTCAAGAACGCCCATCGCGCCATCCAGGAAGGCTACCCCCTCAAGGGCTACTTCCACTGGAGCCTCATGGACAACTTCGAGTGGGCCGACGGCTACAGCCGCCGGTTCGGGCTCGTGTACGTGGATTACCCCACCCAGAAGCGCATCCCCAAGCTCGGCTATCATTGGTACAAGCAAGTCGTCCAACAAAACCGCATCGTCTGAGCTGGCAGCAGCGGCGAGATCAGACTACCCACACGGTGCGGTGACGGTTAATGCAAAACAAGCGACGCTTACTGCACAAAATTGCACATTTCTGGTCCCGCATGGGAAATTGGCAACGCAAACATGAACTGGCGCAATAGGTATCGTGGCAAATCCATGAGCCGCATTCTGGAAAAATGCGTGAGGTTATCGTTGTGCCTTGCCGCAACGCGACAGGTGAAGACCTGAAGGGGAAACGAATACGAAAAGTCATTCAAAATGAAAAACTCAATCAAACTCCTGGCCTTGGTCGCGGTGGGACTTATGTCCGCCTCGCGAGCGTCCGCCACCTCCAACCCGGTGTTTTACACGGACCCCGCCACGTTCGGAACCGACAGCGGTGGCACCTTCCTGCAACTGGCCTTCCCCCTGCCGACCGCCAATGGCGGACAATTCGAATCCGTTGGCACCAGCCTCACGCTCGCTCCAGTCACCTATACGGTTGGGGGTGGCGGGGCGATGACCCTCTATCACGATGCGGCATTCACACCTGCGAATTATTACTATCTGGGGGCTGTGGGCGCTGACCTGACGGTCACCTTTACCGGGACCCAACATTATATCGCATTTGCGTTGGGCATGTACAATACGGGCGGGAGCATCTCCGTTTCCGCCAACGGGCGTCCGGCAACCACGTTTTCAGTTCCCGGCGGGCCCACGCCACAGTTTGTTGGCGTTGGCTACTTGCAGCCCATTACGAGCTTGGTGTTTCACGACACCAGCGGCAGCTTTGGCAACATAGACCTCGTGGCCCCGCTCAGCGCGGCGCCGTCCGTCCCGGAACCTTCCACCCTGGCGTTGGCCGGGCTTTCCCTGGCAGGTCTGTTCATGGCCCGCCGCCGCCGCCAATAAACATTCCCAACCCCTCGCGGCTCACGGACCAGCAGTCGTTCAGCCCGACCGGCTACGTATGGCGTGCGGACCTCCGGTCCGCTGGGGGGTGCGGGAGCAACTTCGGTTATTCACTCTGCAGCGCGTGCGGCTAAAGCAGTCAAAGCCACGCGGGGAAGTCCGCGCTCCGGTGGGCGGTGCGCTTAGCGCTAAATCGGTGACGGTCTCGGGTGAACCGGAAGAAGCCGGGTTGCTCGCGTTGCTGCGCTACGCGCTGAGGGGAAACGTGAATGCGCCCTGGCCGGAGCAGCGCTCAAAATCACTTCGCAAATTCGATGCACCGGGTTTCGCGCATGACAACCACGCGAATCTGGCCGGGATACTGGAGTTCCTCTTCCACCCGGCGGGCAATCTTTCGCGACAGGTTAAAGGCCTCGGTATCGTTCACCTCCTCAGGCTGGACCAATACGCGCAATTCCCGACCCGCCTGCACCGCGAAGCATTTTTCCACGCCAGGGAAGGACATGGCAATGCGCTCCAACTCTTCCACCCGCTTGAGGTAAATCGCCATCGTCTCAGAACGGGCGCCGGGCCGGGATGCGCTGATGGCGTCGGCCGCAGCCAGTAAGGCGCTGATCGGACCTTCCGGCGGCACATCGCCATGGTGCGAGGCCACGGCGTTGACAATCCGCGGGGATTCCCCATGGCGCTTGATGAATTCGGCCCCCACCACCGCGTGCGCCCCTTCCAGCTCGTGATCCATGGCTTTGCCAATATCATGCAATAGCCCGGCGCGCTTCGCCGCCGTCACATCCAACCGCAATTCCGCCGCCATCAAGCCCATGAGGTGAGCGACTTCAATGGAGTGATGGAGGATGTTCTGGGAAAAGCTGTGGCGATAATGGAGCCGCCCCAATTGCTGGATGATTTCCGGAGCGGTGGGCCCCACGCCGGTGACGCGGACGGATTCCTCCCCGTGGCGCAGAATCGCCTCCTGCATCTCCTGGCTCACTTTGGCCACCACTTCCTCAATGCGGGTGGGGTGAATGCGCCCATCCTGAATAAGGCGGGACATGGCTTCCCGGGCAATTTCCCGGCGCACCGGGTCAAAGCCGGAGAGCACCACGGCGTTGGGGGTATCATCAATCAGCACGGTCACACCGGCGGCGTTTTCAAAGGCGCGGATGTTTCGCCCCTCGCGCCCAATAATGCGCCCCTTGATTTCCTCATTGGGCAGGCTGATCGTGGCGGTGGTGGATTCAAAGCTCTGGGTGCCCGCATAACGCTGGATGGCGACACTGACCACGTAGCGGGCTTTCTCATCGGCCTGAGCCTTGGCCTCGTCCAACATCCGCCGCACCAATTCCGTGGCTTCCTGGGCGGTTTCCTGTTGCACTTGTTGGATTAGCTCCGCCTTGGCTTCGGCGGCGCTGAACTGGGCGATCTGTTCCAACCGATCCCGGCGCTGACGCGCCAGCACTTCCAAGTCCTTCTGCCGAGTCTCGATGGCCACCTCCCGGTCGTGGCAGAGTCGCTGCTGGCTTTCCAAGGCTTGCTCGCGCTGCGTCTGCAAATCCAATTGCTGTTTCAACTGCCCCTCCCAGCGAACCAACCGTTCCTCCTGTTCGGATGCCTCTTTGCGGCGCGCGGCGATCACCTGCTCGGCCTGCTCGCGCAATTTCATCGCCTCTTCATTGGCCGCCAGCCGCATCTCCCGTTGCAGTGCCTCGGCCTGACGCCGGGCATTTTCGACAATACCCCTCCCGGCGGCTTCCGCTGTCTCCCGGAAGGATTGATACTTCCAGCGGGACACCAAAAAGCCGATCAATGCGCCACTAATAAGGCAAATGGCCCCTTCGATCAGGAGCCGTGTATCTGCAAAAATGATCATTCACCAGCCGTGCTCGGCGGAGCGAACTCGCGCCAGAGCTTCGGTGTTCTAATACAATGTAAACGTATATCGTGCGCTTCCGTCGGCACCGGCAGCCCAAACTGCCAGTCATGCCCAATGCCACACCAAATGCCAGAAGCGCCCGCCAACATCCGGTCGTAGTACCCTTTACCTCTCCCCAGCCGAACGCCAGCCACAGAGTAAGCTAACCCAGGTACCAGTATCAAGTCCAGCCGCTTTAACGAAACAATTTCGCGCCCGGCTCGCGGCTCGCGGATGCCATAATGCCCCACTCCCAGATCCCCCTCCAGATCCTGTATGCGGCAGGCCTGATACGCATCCCGTTCAGCAACATATTGAGGCAGCGCCACCTGCTTTCCCTGCTTCATCGCTTCCAACAATAGCGGCCACAAGTCCAATTCATCCCACCGTGCCGCATAAAATAGGACAATTTCGGCGCTTTGCCAAATGGGATTTGCCCGCACATGCTGGCCAACCAGCTCCGCAGCGGCCAACCGTTCCGCAGCCGTGACGGTTTTTAACCGGGCTTGGACCTCCCGCCGCAACTGCGTTTTCTGCTCAGGAATGGTCATGCCCCCTTCCCCTTGGCCTCGGCCATTTGTGCCCGCCAATAGTCCAGCCGTTCCTTAATCTTCTTTTCCGTCCCCATGCCGGTGGGCTGATAATACCGCTTATCCGCCCCCAAATAATCCTGCGGCACAAAATGCCCTGGAAAACCATGGGCGTACTGATACCCCACCCCATGCCCCAGCTTTTCCGCACCGGCATAGTGCCCATCCTTCAAATGTTCCGGTACCGCCAGCGTGCGCCCCGCCTGCACATCCTTCAACGCCGCATCCACCGCCATGATGGCGGAATTGGACTTATGGGCGGTGGCAATGTAGATAGCCGCCTCGGCGATGGGAATCCGCGCCTCGGGCCACCCGACAAATTCCGCCGCCTGATGCGCCGACACGGTCAGCACCAACGCCATGGGATCGGCCAACCCCACATCCTCCGCCGCGCAGATCATCATCCGCCGCGTGATGAAGCGCGGGTCCTCGCCGGCATGAATCATCTTTGCCAGCCAATACAACGCCGCATCCGGATCACTGCCGCGCATGGACTTGATGAACGCGGAAATGGTGTCGTAGTGGGCGTCATCCCCGTATGCCACCGCCTTCTTTTGGATGCTCTGCTCCGCCACCGCCAGCGTCAGGCGAATCACCCCATCCGCTCCGGGCGCCGTGGTCAGGGCGGCCACCTCCAGCGCATTGAGCGCCTTGCGCGCGTCGCCATCCGCCATCCTGGCCAGGTGTTCCAACGCGCCGGCTTCCGCCTGAATCTTCAAGTATCCCAGCCCGCGTTCCTCCTCCACCAGGGCGCGCCGCAACAATTCCAGCAACTCCAATTCCGTGAGCGGCTGCAACTCGAAAATCTGCGAACGGGAAACCAGTGGGGAATTGACGAAGAAAAACGGGTTATGCGTGGTGGCCCCAATCAGCCGCACCACCCCGGACTCCACATCCGGCAACAGCACATCCTGCTGCGACTTGTTAAACCGGTGGATTTCATCCACAAAGAGGATCGTGGATTGCCCGGTGTTTTCCCAACGGTTGGCGGCCGCACTGAGTACCCGCCGCATGTCGGCGACATTCGACTCCACCCCGCTCAACCGCTCAAACTTGCTGCGCGTCTGCCGGGCGATGATCTGGGCCAGCGAAGTTTTGCCCGTGCCGGGCGGACCGAAAAAAATCAGCGATTGAATGCGGTCCGACTCAATGGACCGCCGCAGAAGCTGGCCGGGCGCGAGAATATGCGATTGGCCGACATACTCCGCCAGCGTGCGCGGACGCATCCGCGCCGCCAGCGGCGACCGGGTGCGCACCGGCTCCGGGCCGGTCTCCGGCCCCCTGGCTGGTTCCGCCGGCGTTTGGGTTTTGAATAAATCATCCCGCGACATGCCCTGAGCTTAGCAAACCCCGACTGGATTTAAAATCTGAAATTTGCAATTTGAAATCGCCCTACCGATCCCTGCCGTTCTCGCCAGACGTCAACCAAGAGCAGGCAGAATCCCATCGTTCATTCCATTAGACGGAAGTCCGCAGCGATTTCTCCCGTAAAATTATCGCCCGCGTCAGCGCTTCCAATTTGTCCCGGCATTTACTCAGGCGGGAACTCACGGTTTTCAGGTTCAACTGCAAGGATTCGCCAATTTCGTCATAGCTCAAATCGCCGAAATACCGCAACTCGATGATCTCCCGGCAAGGCTCGCCGAGTTGCTCCAGGGCGCGGGTCACCACCGCCAGGTCTTCCCGGGCGGCCAGCAACAAATCCGGGCTGGGAGCAGTGCTGGGGGGATCGAGGGTAAGGCCCGATTCGGGGTCCTCGGCTTGGAGGGATAGCGGCGCCACCCCGCCGCCGCGCTTGGCGGCGCGCTGCTTCTCGACATAATCACGGGTCTGGTTGACGGCAATGCGGAAGATCCAGGTTTGCAGGCGGCTCTTGCCGCCAAACGAGGGCAGGTGCTTGACGACAGATAAAAACACCTCCTGGCAGATTTCCTCGACATCCTCCTGCGCCAGGGATGAGGAAAGCTGGAAGATAAAACGCCCGGTGACGGCGTAATGCTGATCGAACAAATCGTCCCATGCCCGCGTATCACCACGCAGGCACTGGCGGACCAGTTCGGCCTCGGCATCCATCGGAGGGGGATTATAACGCGAACCGGTCGGCGTCCGCAAGCGCCCTGTTTGTTCCCCAATCCACGCCTAATTTTGAATGGAATCGGGGGCCAGCTAAATCCGAAATCCGAGGACCGAAAACCGAAAGAATGCCGAATGCCGAAGCCGGAATCCGATGGCTGGCACGCGGTTGGTGGCCGGTTCGCTTTTCACG
>JBAXGN010000245.1 GCA_037139415.1 Verrucomicrobiota bacterium
TTATGTCCGGGCTTCTTAAAAAAACTGCTTTTCTAAGTCCGACAGGCTGCTAGGCAGATGCGCAATATTTGTATTCTGTGGTTCGTGGCGTTGGCGATGTCCGGACTGGGGGCACCCGCTCCCGCAGTCAACGGGCCACGGGTAACGGCGGCGGAGTTTTTTACCGCCCTGGATTTGGAACGGGCGGAATTGTCCGCCGTGAAAGCGGCACTACAGCGGCAGGATTTGGGGGCAGCGCGTCACGCGCTGGCGGAATACCTGCGCCACCGTCCGAAACCGGGTTGGGAGTTTAACCCGCTGGCGATCAAGGATAATCCAAAATTTCGCAGCAGCACGGCCGAGAAGGCCCTGACGCACAAGTTCAACAGCATCGGCATCGAATGGCAGTTCGGCGAGCAGATTGACTGGGCGTTTAATCCCACCACGCAGCCCGATTCCCGCTGGCCACGCAACCACGAATGGACGTGGCAGTTGAGCCGGCATGCCGCCTGGCTGGAACTGAGCCGGGCCTTCTACCATACCGGCGATGAGAAATACGCGCGCGAATTTGTGGCCGAGCTAAAAAGCTGGGTGCGCGATTGTCCCGTGCCGATGGAGAAAGCGGCCAATAGGCCGACATCCCGCTGGCGCACCATCGAGGCCGGTATCCGCACTGGCAGCGTGTGGCCGGAGATGTATCACCGGTTGCTGGCCGCCAAGGCATTCGATGACGACGCGCTCATTTTGCTGCTGACCAGCATTCTGGAGCATGGCCGGTACCTGACGAAATTCCACACCAGCGGCAACTGGCTGACCATGGAAGCCAACGGGCTGTATCATTGCGGCGCGCTGTTCCCGGAATTCAAGGAGGCCGCGCAGTGGCGGCAGACGGCGCTGGACCGTTTGTACCATGAGCTGGATGTCCAGGTGTATCCGGACGGCGCACAGGTAGAACTGGCGCCGGGTTACCACGGCGTGACCGTGCAAAATTTTCTAGGCCCGGTGAGCCTGGTGCCGTTCACCGGTTTTACCGTGCCGAAGGACTACCTGGGCAAGATGGAGCGCATGTTTGATTATTTTCTCTATTCCATGCAGCCCACGCGGCAGACCGCACCGCTGAATGATTCCGGCGCCGGGGATGTGGTGCGGTGGCTGGAAAAAGGGAGCCAATTATTCCCCCAGCGAGACGATTTCAAATGGGTGGCGACGGAGGGCAAAGCCGGCCAAGCGCCCGGACACACCTCGCACCTGTTTCCCTACGCCGGGCAATTCGTGATGCGCAGCGGCTGGGAGCGGGAGGCCGTCTGGCTCTGCATGGATGGCGGGCCGTTTGGGTATGGCCATCAGCACGAGGATAAATTAAGCGTGATCCTGACGGCATACGGCCGGCCCTTGCTGGTGGAGGGCGGGGTGTACACATACGATGCCAGCGATTGGCGCCGCTATGTGCTCAGCAGCCGCGCGCATAATGTGGTGCTGGTGGATGGCCAGGATCAAAACCGCCGCAAAGAACCCAAGGAAACCTACGTGGTGAAGCAGCCGTTGCCCCACGTTTGGGAGAGCAACGACACGTTCGACCACGCCGTCGCGGTCTATGAGGAAGGTTATGGCGCCAGCGCCGCGCGGGTGGCGCGGCAAGTGCGGCACGTGTACTTTTTCAAGCCAGACCTGTTCGTGGTATTGGACGAATTGGAATCGCGCGACGGCAAAGCCCATGAGTATCAATCGCTTTTCCACATTGACGCCAATGAAGCGGTGGTGGACGGGCTAAAAGTTTCCACCGGGGAAAAAGGTCCGAACCTGACGATTATCGGGGTGGGGGTGGATACGGTACAGATTGTGAAGGGGCAGAAAGAGCCGGTGGTGCAAGGCTGGTTACCGGATCGTGGCGGCTACGGTGCCATCAAGCCGATCCCCACGGCCATCTATCGCAAGACCGGCAGCGGCAAAGTGGTGAGCGCTTATGTGCTGTGTCCGATCCGGCAAGGCGCAACCGGTACGGTTACCGGAGCGCAGTTGACGGGCAACGAACTGCGTTTGACCCTGGCCAATGGGCAGGAAAAGGTGCTGAAGCTGGCAGGTAAACTGATAGGAAATTAAAAACTGATAAGAAATTGATTTGGGGCACGTTTCATAATCACTTGTCGCGGTGCGGTGAAATGGGAAGCCGAGCATGGCAAAAAAATTGGGAACAAATTCCTTTTGCAGAAAGATGAACGGGCAGAAAAATAAAACTGAAGAAGATAGGAGATTGGAGTCAGGAGTTAGGAGCAAGGTCTTGAGGTCTCAGGTCCCGTACACCCAAGCATTCGATTGTCCCAAGGCATCGGTGATCTTGGCCACCACTTGCGATTCGGGCGGGGCATAAACTGGAATGGTTATCATGGTCCCCATTGTTTGGTTCCTGGCGGTCAAACTTGCGAGTCATTGTTCGAGTTTGACCCCTTTTAAACTGATACTTTCTGTTACGGCAACAGCAACTTGGTATTCACCGAGAAGCCTTGGAAATACACTTTATCCGCTGGATTTTCCAGTTCCTGCCAATGCGCCTTGCTGCCGTTCGTACTCACCAAACTCACATACCCCACCCCCCCACTCGCAAGCATGAGCAGCATGCCGGCGATTATGATTTCTCTCATGCTTTTGGGAAACAATATCACTGCTGCGCCCAAGATCAAGCCGCCTCCCGCTACGCTTAGAAGTGGTGCAGCAATATTGGGGATGATGATGCTGGTCAGTGCACAGTGGGAGAACTCCCATTCTCCAATGCTGGTGACGCTGTCGGGAATCGTGATATTGGTCAAGGCGGCACAATAAGAGAATGCATTGGTCCCAATAGTGGTGACCGGCAAGCCATTGGTCGCGCTGGGGATGGATACGTCGCCGCCCGGCCCGGCGTAGCCCGTGATGTTGATCGAGCCGTTGTTGGTTGTGAAAGTAAATTGGGCTTGTACCACGACAGGCAGCAGCAAGAGCGACAGCAACGCCAGCAAGCTCGCAATGCTGGCGGCTCCTACCCGGTGGGTCATGGTCGCAGGGAACGGGCTGGTTTTCATAGTTTTGATACCGGAGCCGAACCTTCAATGACCGGACAGGGCGGGTTCCCGACCCGGAGCTGTTCGCCCTTCGCCGCGCAGCAGTGATTTCCAGCCATCGGCCCAACCCAGTGGCCGTACGGCAAGAGAATACGATACTCCGCAGAAATAGTAATAATTACTATTCATAGTCGCGCTACTAATCCTAAAAAAACTCCTGTCAAGGCAAAACAGAAAAAAATTCAAGCGGATAACTGTAACTTCCCGAATCATCGCATCAAAGGTCAGGAATTGCCGGAGAGAGTAGTTTGAGTTTTTGTGGAGCAGTTGTTGATGAATGAGCCGGGCCAGATACTTACGGTGCGGCATCCCGCAGAAAATATGATCCAAAGAGAACTTGACATCGTCTAATGGAGATAATAAACAGCACTGATATGGGATCTGACTAGAAACAACGATTCGCGACGCATCACGTCGGGTGACGTGGGGGGGGGGCGAAAAATTATAACAGAAAAAACATGAATACGAACCCGAGTCCGGATATCGGCGCTCAAACGCCGGTCGCAAACTCGAACCTGACCCAGATCCGCACTACCGAAACGCCGCTGGGCATTGCCCTGGCTTTTTACGGCCTGCAAATATATGCCTTGGGATTACACGTATGAGCGACCTCAGATCTGATGACAGTTCAGGAACACAGACGCCGCTGGCCATGGAGGATTTGGCGGAAGTCCGTGGAAGCCTGGTAACCGTGTTGCGATCCAGAGCGGCAGCGCCCCAATCTACGGAGGATTCTCCCGGCGTGGAAAACATGGCATTGTGGCCGGCCAGGTTTTGGTGGGGAGTAAGCTTTACCTGGTTGATTGTTATGGCGGTCTTCGATAGCAAATATGTCTCGCAGGTCATTGATTATTGGGATGGATGGAGCAATTGGGGGCGACATTGGGGACAGCTCCTGGTGTGGCATTTACTGGGCGTCTGCCTGGTTCTGTTGGGCGGGACGATAACCTATTACCTGGTCTGCCGGCTGCTCCGGGTTTTGCGCAATGAAGCCACGGTCGCCCGGAGCGAAAGTCTTTTTTGGTTTGGCATAGCCATTGTGCTTATGGCGTTGGTTGCGTTGCTGAGCTGGGCGGCCACCCGGTGGATGGACGACGGCCACCTGCGCATTGTCCAGGGTCCGTATTTTCCGCTGCTTGCCCTGCTGGCGCTTCTGCGCGGGTTGAGTGTGGCTATCTTCCGGCGCAAAAACACCGTGTACGGAATATTGCTGTATGCGATCACCCTGGCAACGGTTGCCTACCTAGGTTGGTTCATCTCGACGCACGGCGGGGCACATTAAGCAGCATGAAATCAATGAATCCAAAATTTGTGGTCCGCATGGGGGCGGCAATACTGGTCGCCTTGCCTTGCGTCGTTATTGGGTACTGCTGGGAATGGGCAATAATTCGAGGACACGAACCTTGGCCAGGGATAATTGGCGTGGTGATAATACTCGCTGTCCAGATCTTAGCCAGTGCTTCCACACTGCGCCGAGCTTGGAGGCTTGAACCCGAGGCCATTGATAAACTGGCCGACTTTTTGTTGAATAACGGTTTTATGCTCATCGCATGTATTGTGGGAGGTGAAATTATGAAGGGTGAGCGGTGGTTGTCCTGGTGGGGGGTTTCGGTCGCGCTTGGAATTGGTGCCGGCGTGATGCTTGCAGGGCGGGTTGTCCGGGCACAGGTGAAGATCCTTCATCCAAGGTGGCGTCCGCCAGCACCGGCACCGCCAGAGGCACCACCCACAGACATTGAACTGGCGCAGCGGATTACCACGTCACTGAACTGGTTGAAAGCGTGTGCTATCGTGGGGGGCTTGGCTTTGGGTTACCTTTTGATTGCCGCTCCCCAAGGAGCTCTTTACGACCTTTGCAGTTTCCTTCTTGGTACGCCTCTTACCCTTATAGCCTGTCTGTCCTTGCTTCGACTTTATGGCGCACTGCGTGCAAGCGGCAGTCCACGCTTTGCGAGGTTGCTGGGCGTTGGGATTATTCTGGCGCTGGTGGCGTTAAGCCCGCTGGCTTTGGCCTGTTATGATATTTTTACGTAAAGTTAAAGGCTATCGCCGGGGTCATTCATAGGTTTTTCTGTTTTTCATGATGCCTCCTTTTGAATCGAGAAGGAGCAACCTATAATGACTCAGATCGAGTGGTAAACTCCTGACTCCAAACTTCTATTTTCTTCGGTCGTATTTTTCTGCCAAAGTTATTTCGGCTTTCAGCTTTCGCGTTTTTAGCATGTTTCGGGGTGATTTCAACTTCTGCCCCCAAGCTTCCAATTACCGCAACGCGACAAGTGAAAGCATGAAGCGTACTCAAAACCAATTTCTTATCAGTCGTTCACCCCAACACCGTCACGCTGGCACCACCGACCAAGGTCAAACCAGCCAGGAGCCTGGTGGTCTTTGTGACCCCAACCCTGTAGATTCTGCGGGTAACCGTTTAAATCCGGCGGATTTGTAAACGAAAGGAGGTTCGTCTCCATTCCCCATTTCCCAAGTTTTTTACTTTGCCGAGTCTGCATTTTCCATTAAGTTATGTTGATGCTGGATTGGAATGAATGTAGTGCTGTGGAACGCGTTCCGGGTAAGGTAAGCGGGGCCTGGTTGTTTAAAGGTACGCGCGTGACCGTTGTTGCGCTCTTCGAGAACCTAGAAGACGGAGCAACCGTGGATGATTTTCTTGCTTGGTTTCCCGGTGTGACGCGCGAACAGGTAGCGGCCGTTATCGAACACGCTGAACACAGCCTGCTGGTCAGTTGATTCACGTTTAACCAGCATGAAAATCCTTTTCGATCATGGCACGCCTGTTCCTTTGCGGCTTGCTTTATCCGACCATGATGTTTCCACTGCGTACGAAATGGGCTGGGCGAATTTCCAGAACGGTGATTTGCTTGCGGCAGCAGAGAAAACTTTTTCCGCATTCATTACTACCGACAAGAATCTCCGCTACCAGCAAAACCTTGCTGGACGCCGGTTAGCGATTTTGGTTTTACCCATGACCAGTTGGCCACGCCTGCAAAACCATCTCAAGGAAATCACAGCGGCGGTCAACGCACTCAACCCTGGGGATTATGTAGAATTGGCCTTTCCTAAAATCGGATAGAATAATTGGCTCAATCAGGAAGTCCGTAACACGCAGGTAATGCGCATTACAAACCTGATAACCGGAGCAGTTAGGGCCGTGAATTAGGAAATTGTCAGCTAGGCTTTTTCTCCACTGGTTTTACGTCCCTGATCAGTAAACAGAACGTTTATATGACTATCAGCCCATAGTATTGATTCTGCTGAACAACCCTACCTGTGGGGCGAAATCCCAATTTTCAACGGTTTACCAGTGGTCCGGCCCCTTCCCCCTCCGGACGACACCGGCTACTGGCTGCGAACTCTTCGGGTTCAGCCCCGGCAGGCTTCCGGGCAATCGATCATCCCCAAACGGGATGAAAGAATTTAGAGCGATTTAAATAATGACGCAGTTCTGAAAGCCAAAGCTTCTCATGGTATTTGCGGGCATAATATCAGCGCCGACTGACGTCGATCGGCTACGTCTTATTTGAAAATACGCTACCAGGCGGCTATCCTTTTTCCGCTGGGGTGGACAATGCCAAAATTCTACGGAGATTAAACGCCTTCCCTGGTAACATGGCGGAGGTGGACCAGGGATTAAAACGGCTTTGTGATTTGCCGAGAGTTCCAATAATAATAAATCACAGTATTCCAATCGCCGTATTCACCATACGCACGCCGCCGGGCAATTCCACCCGCAACACTTCGCCGGCCTTGCCCACATACACCAGTACTTCGTAATTCTCCATCACCCGTGCGCGTAATTGATAAACCCGGAGGCTGGTTTTGCCCACCGGCAGCGTGGTCTGGCTGGCATGCCAGTCGAGCGCGGGCGGTTGGTGAGATGCGGAATTGGTGGTGGTGAGGAATTGCGGCAGGCCGAAGGCGGTCAGTAATGTGGCAGGCAGCGGACCAGCCAGGTCATTCATGAGTTCCTGGGGATTTTGCAGCTCGCTAAAACGATAGGTGCGTTCCGTAGTTTGATCGCCATCACCCGCCTTGAACCATAGGGTTTCTTTGGTTGCATCCGCGCGAATTTCAACACTGGATGGACGGGCCTGCAACCGCAGGGAAATTTCCCGCCAAGCGTGATTGGTATCGCAGTTCAGATGGAAAAAGAACATGGTGGAAATGGCGACGTCTTTCAGGAGGAGGCTGCCGTCAAAGTCCACGCGGTAACCGGATACCTTACGCACCATGCCTTCGAGTTCAGTTTCCGCTCCGGCAGAACCGGCGGGCGGGACGGCCAGCACACGCGTCCCCCAACGGCATACCCCCAGGCGCTGCGCGTGATAATAGATATCCAGGGAGGAGGCGTCTTGCGCCTCCAGCATTTTGTGCCAGACAGTCGCCACCGGGATAGCGGCACCGGCCTGGCCGGGCGCCTGGGTTTCTGCACGCCAAAGCAGCACGTTCATCACCACCCAGAAAAGGGTGATCAGGACCAGCAAAGTGTGTTCCTTGATTTTGAACATGTGTGCCTCGTAAAACTCGGGCAAGGCCGGATGCAGTTTTCACTTGGTGCCGCCGACCGGTGGCACGCCAGCGTTTTTAAACAAGCGGGCTTACGGAATGCTCAATTCCTGGCCGATCTTCAAGCGCTTGGCATCCACACCGGGATTGGCTTCCATCAATTTGGTGGTGCTCAGGCCGTATTTCTTGGCAATGGCCGCCGGAGTTTCGCCGTTTTGCACCTTGTGCTTGCGCGCCGTGGTTGCGGGCGGAGTGGCTTGCGTCACATTGGTCGTGCTGCTGATGGGCCGCATCAGCGCGGGGATATTGGAGCGCACCGGCAAAGGCGGCAGCGGTTGGACGGAGCCTGGCACCAGCGGGGGCGGCGGAGAACCGGCGGGCACGGACGTTTGCAAGCTTTTTGCGTAGGCCATCCAGGCGTCCATTTGCGAACGCAACTGCAAATTTTCCGCCTTTAATTTTTCGAGGTCATGGAACACCGTTTGCGGCGAGCCCGGCGTCAGCGCCAACGGCTTGGCCAGCTCTTGTTTGCAGTTTTTGATGTGCTCGCGAATGAACGTGGCGTGTTCGGATTCCGGGCGCAGGTCCAGGAAGCGGGTGTAATGGTAGATGGCGACGGCGGGGGCGTTTTCCTCCGAGACTTTTTGTTCGTACAGGAGGCCCAACTCGAAATGCGCGGAAGCGGAGCGGGGATTGGTCTCCAGCGCCTTTTCAAACGCCTCGACCGCCGCTTTGAAGTT
Organism: Verrucomicrobiota bacterium; assembly: GCA_037139415.1. Classification (NCBI taxonomy): domain Bacteria; kingdom Pseudomonadati; phylum Verrucomicrobiota; species Verrucomicrobiota bacterium. The sequence continues at coordinate 8,336 of JBAXGN010000245.1, forward strand.
GTAACTGTTCATGTGGGCTTTGCCGGCGAGAAAATACGGATCCTTCTGCTCGTCCAACGGTCCGCTGGACGGCAGGCATCCGCCCAGCAACATTGCCAGCGGCAGCGCCCACCACACGCGCATCTTGATCAGCCCACGTAACATGGGGGTAACCTAAACAAAGACGCCGCGCTCTGCAACCGTCGGTTTTAACAAAATTGCATTTGCGATTCAGGATTGCCTGAGGCGGGAATTTTTGCCACATTGATGACCGGTGGTATCCGTCCGCCAAGCGAGCGGATACATGAGTTTGAAATTGGAAACAACAAATTGAAATATATGCTTATGAAAACGAATTATATGGGATTGGGGCTGGCGCTGAGCCTGGGCTGTTTGCTCGGCTGTGGAAAAAACGAAACCCCAACGACGCAGACCACTCCTCCGGCGTCTCAACCGCCCGCTTCAACGGTGGCCCAGGATATCAAGGCCAATGCGGACAAGGCCGCCCAGCAAGCCAAAGTGGTCGCGGAGAAAGCGGCGGCGGATGCCCAAGTGGCGGCGGACAAAGTCGCCGCCGAAGCCAAAGTGGTGGCGGCAAAGGCGGCGGCCGATGCCAAGGTTACCGCCAATAAAGTTGCCGCGGATGCCAAAGTGGTCGCCACTAAAGCCGTAGCCGACACCAAAGCCGCAGCGGATAAGGTGGTCGCTGATTTGAAAGCATCGGCCCAAAAGACGATCTCCGGAATAAACCTGACAGGCAGTCCGGCGCCAACGGCCGCTCCCGCCACCCAAGCGGTTGATCCGGTGGTGAATCCAGTGTCCGCCCAAGCGTCCACCGTGGCGCAAAGCGCTTCCCAAAAGACCACGGCGCTGCTGGATCAAGCGCGCCAGTTGATCAATGATAAACGCGGCCAGGACGCGCTAAACCTGCTTACACAACTGGCCAATACCCAGTTGACGCCGGAACACCAACAGACGGTCGCCAATCTCCGTGACAAAGCTCAAAAGTTGATTGCCAGCGAGGCGGCCAATAAGGCCGCCCAGACGCTGGATGGTTTCCTGAATCGCAAGTAAGCGGGTTGGGTTTCGGTTTCTGAACTGTGTTGCGGCGCGGAACAAAAAATGCCGGGAAGCATACGCTATCCCGGCATTTTTTTGAAACGGTTGGGGGAAGCTTATTCCAAATCGCTATCAAGATGAGACTAATTCGCTGGTCCTTTGAGCCGCTGGTTTCGTTGCTCGCTCGTTATCCCGACAGGTCGGGACGGGTATGCGCCTCGCTCGCG
>JBAXGN010000246.1 GCA_037139415.1 Verrucomicrobiota bacterium
TTATTCAAAAACCTGCAAAAAATCCGCATTGTTAAGTCCGACAGGCTGCTAGGGATTATCGTTTTGCGGACTTTCCAGGCGACGCCACGCACAAATCGAAAGGGTGGGATGAAATTAAACACTTTCCCCAATTTGACAAATTCAACATCGGGGATTACGTTAATAGTGAAATTTAGGATATGAATTGCGATGTAAAAACTGAGTCCGTTGTGACGGTCACCGAAAGCGCCGCCAACCAGATTAAAACCATTCTGGCGGGCGACCAGGACAATGCCGGGAAGAACCTGCGGGTGTATGTCGAAGCGGGCGGTTGCTCGGGCATGCAATACGGCATGGTCTTCGATGAACGGCGTCCCGATGATCTCACCTGCGACGCCTTTGGCGTGACCATCCTGGTGGACCCCTTTAGTGCGAACTATGTTCGCGGCTCAGTCATAGATTTTGCCGACGCGTTGACGGGCGGTGGATTCAAGATCAAGAATCCCAATGCCCGCCAGAGCTGCGGTTGCGGCAAGTCATTCGAGGCCTGACCCGTACCCAACGGGTAAGCCGGAAACAGCCGTTCCGTGTGATGCGGAACGGCCATTTTTCTGATAGACTGTGCTATTATGTTTTACGCATCCCATCTGGCAACGCGCGGCCAGCTCTGCCAACATGATGGACGACGGGTCTTTGACCGCAATATCCCCTGCGCCCTTCCGCGCCCTCCAGGTCCAGCAGAAACCCGGTGCTTTGCTTGCCGCGGTAGAAGGTGACCGTGGCTTCGCCCGTGCCGGCCCGGCTTCGGAATGACGCATGGCCGTAATCCTCAAACTCCGGGTGATCCGGGTTTTCGAAGTTACCCGTTTCCGTCGCCACCACCCCGGCGTCTTCCCGGCCAAGATAGTGAAGGAACTGATCCGCATGGTTTTGCGGCCCCGGAGCGGGCGCCGGCCCGGAGCGGAATAATTCTTTAAAAAAGGGGGTTGACAACAATTCATACGGATGTATGATACGAACGTTCGTATGAATATGAAGACACATAACGCAACGAAGGCACAGCCGAAGAAAGCTCCCGCCGAGACCCGGGAAAAGGTACTTGAGGTGGCCGAGCGCCTGTTTGCCACGCGCGGCCTGGACGCGGTGTCCATCCGGGACATCATCGCGGAGGCCGGGGCTAATCTTGGTGCCATCAACTACCACTTCGGCACCAAGGACCGGCTAATCGAGGCCGTCTTCGAGCGGCGGCTGGTTCCGAGCACCCAGGAACAGCTCCGGGCGCTTGAAGCCGTCGAAAGGGCGGCCGGCGACCGTCCGCCCAAACTGGAAGCCGTCCTCGAAGCCATTTTCCGGCCGGTGGTCGAGGAAACGATGGATCCCAAGCGGGGCGGGGCCACTTTTGGAAAACTGATGGCCCGCTGCCTGGTTGACCCGAATCCAGTCATGGAAAAAGTGATGCACAGCCACTTTGCGGCGGTAGTCAAGCGCTTTGATGCAGCCTTAATGCGCGCCATGCCCAACCTGGCGCCCGGCGACGTTTTCTGGCGGATGCACCTGCTCATGGGCGGACTGCATCAGTCGTTGCTGCTCCTGGGCCGAAAGCCGCCGCCTGGAGCCCCCGTGCTAAGCCTTGATGCCGAGACCTACGTCCGGCGCTTTGTCGCATTCGCCGCCGCGGCCTTCCGGGCACCGCTGCCCAAGGAGTGATATTATGAGAGATACAACCGCCCGACGCATCGGACTGGCGATCCTGCTCACGGCCTGCCTGCCCGGCTTCATGGGCTGCACCACCGTGGGGCCCAACTACAAGCAACCCAAAACAGCCACGTCGGCCCGCTGGACCAGCGAGCTTCAAGGCGGGCTGGCCGGCGCCGCCGCCAACACCAACCTGCTCGCGCGTTGGTGGACGGTGTTCAACGACCCGGTGCTCTCCGAACTGGCAGAGCGGGCGCAGGCGGGCAACCTGGATCTCCGCCAGGCCGAGGCGCGGGTGCGAGAAGCCCGCGCCCAGCGGGGCATGGCCAAAGCGGCGCTCCTGCCCACCGCAGGGGCGAATACCTCCGTCAGCCGGACCAGGGCCAGCAAGGAAGCCGGGAACGGCCAGACCACGGATTTTTATGCCACCGGCCTGGATGCGAGCTGGGAGTTGGACATCTTCGGCGGCAAACGCCGATCATTGGAGTCGGCCACCGCCACCTGGCAGGCGTCGCAGGAGAGCCTGCGAGATGTGATGGTGAGCCTGCTAGCGGAAGTGGCGCTGAATTATGTGGAGGTGCGGTCGTACCAGGAACTGCTTTCGATCACGGAGTCAAACGTGCTCATCCGCGCCGAAACCCATGACCTGACGCGCTGGCGCCGCGAGGCCGGGCTGACCACGCAATTGGATGAGGAGCAGGCGAGGCAGAGCCTGGAGCAGGCCCGGGCGCAGGTGCCCACGCTGCGCACCAGCCTGGAGCAGGCAAAATACCGGCTGTCCGTTCTGACCGGCCAGCCGCCCGGCGCGCTCAAGATCCTGCTGGCGGAGCAAAAGCCGGTGCCAGGCACGCCCGCCGAAGTGGCGGTGGGAGTGCCCGCAGATCTGCTGCGGCGCCGCCCGGACGTGCGCACCGCCGAGCGGCAGCTTGCGGCGCAGACGGCCCAGATCGGAGTGGCCCGGGCGCAGCTCTACCCGAACTTTTCCCTGTCGGGCACCCTGGGGCTGGAGTCGCTCGAATACGCCAACCTCTACACCGCCAGCGCCCGCGCGGCCCAAGGTCTGGCCAAAGCCGCATGGACGATCTTTGACGGCGGGAGCATCCGGCAGAATATCAAACTGCAAACCGCGAAGCAGGAGGAGGCGCTGAGCGCTTATGAGAGCACGGTGCTGACCGCGCTGAAGGATGTCGAAAGCGCCCTGGTGGCCTATGCTAACGAGCAGACGCGCCGCGACTCGCTCACGGAGGCGGCGAAAGCCGGCCAGAGCGCCTTCGAACTGGCCAGCTTCCAATACAATGCGGGGCTGGCCAGCTTTCAGTCCGTGCTGGACACGCAGCAGTCCTTGCTCTCGACGCAGGATCAGCTCGCCACCAGCCGGGCCAAGGTCACCTCCAACCTGATCAGTCTCTATAAAGCCCTCGGGGGCGGCTGGACACCCGGCCATGATGTCTCCGCGGCTGCAACACAAACCACTTTATCAAAACAGCCATGAAAAACACACCCACACTTCAAACCGAACAGGTCGCCAAGACGCTCGGTGTTTCCGACGTGAAACCTCGCCGCCGCCGTTGGTGGCTCCTGGCCTTGGCGGCGTTGCTGATCGCCCTCCTGGTCTTTCCCGCGCTGAACAGAAAGCCTCAGCCGGTCCAGTATGCCACCCAGTCGGCCAAGCGCGGCAACCTTGTCGTCTCCGTGAGCGCCACCGGCACCCTGGAGCCGCTCAAAAAGGTGGACGTTGGCATCGAGGTTTCCGGCACCATCAAGTCGGTGGACGCGGACTACAACTCCGCAGTCAAGATTGGCCAGGTCATGGCCAGACTTGATGCCACCCGTCTCGAAGCGCAGGCCCAGCAGAACGAGGCCGCCCTTGACGCCGCTCGCGCCAAGGTCCTCCAGGCCCAGGCCAGCGTGCAGGAGGCGGAGGCTCAACTCGGCCGCCTCAATCGCGTTCGCGAATTGAGCGGTGGCAAGCTGCCGTCGCAAAGCGATCTTGACACCGCCAAGGCCAACCTCGCCCGCAACAAGGCGGACGAGGCCAGCGCCAAGGCGTCGGTGGCCCAGGCTCAGGCGGCGCTGGATGTCGTTCGCACGGACATCACCAAGGCGGTCGTCAAGTCGCCCATCAACGGCATCGTCCTGAAGCGCTCCGTCGAGCCGGGCCAGACGGTGGCGGCGCAGTTCCAATCGCCGACGCTCTTCACCCTGGCCGAGGATCTCACGCAAATGGAGTTGCAGGTGGACGTGGATGAGGCCGACGTTGGGCAGGTTAAGGAAGGGCAGGATGCCACTTTCACGGTGGACGCCTATCCTGACCGGACCTTCCCGGCGCGCATCACGCAAGTGCGTTATGGCTCGCAGACAGTCGAGGGTGTGGTGACCTATAAGACCGTGCTCAAGGTGGACAACTCCAGCCTCGTGTTGCGGCCCGGCATGACGGCCACCGCCGTCATTACGGTGAACAAGCGAGACAATGTCGTGCTGGTGCCCAACGCCGCGCTGCGATTCGCGCCGTCGAATAAAAGCGCATCCGGACCCTCGTCCGGCGGCTTGGTGGGCATGCTCCTTCCTCGCCCGCCAGGCATGAATGATCGCAAGATAGAGGAGCCGGACACCAAGAGCAAGGAGCAGCGCGTCTGGACCGTTCGCAACGGGCAGCTCACGCCCCTCTCCTTCACGAAAGGCCTCAGCGATGGGCTCCACACCGAAGTCGCCACCGGCCAGATTGAGAGCGGCATGGAATTGGTCATTGATGAAGTCAGCTCCTCCCAATGAATGCGCCCGAAAACCAGTCTGAGAACAGCGCCCCGCTCATCGAACTGCGCGGCGTGACCAAGGTCTATGGCACTGGCAGCGCCGCCATGCAGGCATTGCGGGGCGTGGATCTTTGCATCCAGCGCGGGGAGTTCGTCGCCGTCATGGGCGCCAGCGGCTCAGGCAAAAGCACCTGCATGAACATTTTGGGCTGCCTCGATACCCCGACCGGCGGTGCGTATCGGTTTCAGGGTATTGAGGTCAGCTTGCTCACCCGCAATCAACGGGCGTTGTTGCGGCGGCATTATCTGGGATTTGTGTTTCAGAGCTACAACCTGCTCAAACGCACGTCCGCCGTTGAGAACGTCGAGTTGCCCTTGATCTACCGCCACACCGGCTCCGAGCGCCATGCGCGGGCTTTGTCCGCATTGAAGCAAGTCGGCCTCACCGGCTGGGAGCACCACACCCCTGGTGAACTGTCCGGCGGCCAGCAACAACGTGTCGCCATCGCCCGCGCGATCGTCACCCAGCCCATCGTGCTGCTGGCCGATGAACCCACCGGTAACTTGGACTCCGCCCGCAGCGTCGAGATCATGGACCTGCTCACCACTCTCAACCGGGACCAGGGCATCACCATCGTCATGGTCACTCACGAGCCGGATATGGCCGCCTACGCCAAGCGCATCGTCCATTTCAAGGATGGCCTGATCGAGAAAGACCAGGCGAAAAAGGAGCAGATCGTATGATGGCCATGGTTGGAAACGCCCTATTGCTTGCCCTGCGCGAACTCCGGCGCAATGTCATGCGCTCCATCCTCACCATGCTCGGCATCATCATCGGCGTGGCCTCCGTCATCATTCTGGTGACCCTCGGTAGCGGCGCGACCAAGAAGGTCACCCAACAAATCGCCAGCCTTGGCAGCAATCTCCTCATGCTTAGCCCGGGCAAACGCATGGGGCCCGGACAAAGTTCCGGCGCGGCCCCGTTCAAGCTGGCCGACGCCGAAGCCATCGCCCGAGACGTTCCCTCCCTCGCCGCCGTGGCCCCTCTTTCGAGCCGCTCGACCACCGCCATCTACGCCAACGAAAACTGGGCCACCACCGTCACCGGCACCACCGAGCAATACTTCCCCCTCAGTAACCGCCGGGTTAAAGAAGGCCGCGCCTTCACGGCCAGCGAGGCCCGGTTGGGCGCGGCAGTCTGTGTCATCGGCGAGACCGTCCGCACGAAGTTGTTCGGCCATCTGAATCCCATCGGCAGCCGCATTCGCCTGCAAAAGCTCTCCTGCGAAGTCATCGGGTTGCTTGAAGCCAAAGGTCAGAACACCATGGGGCAAGACCAGGACGATGTGATTGCCGTTCCCCTTCGCACCTTTCAACGCCGCATCGCCGGCAACGACGACGTCAGCATGATTCAAGTCTCCGTGCAGGATGGGGCCTCCACAGAGCGCGCCCGCCGGGAGATCACCCGGTTGATGCGCGCCCGGCGCCATCTTTCCTCCACTCAGGATGATAACTTCAACGTCATGGACATGAAGGAAATCGCCTCCATGCTGTCTGGCACCACCACCATGATGACCATGCTCCTGGGTGCCGTGGCAGCCGTCAGCCTGCTGGTGGGAGGCATTGGCATCATGAACATTATGCTCGTCTCCGTGACCGAGCGGACCCGGGAAATCGGCACCCGACTGGCCATTGGCGCGCTTGAGCGCGAGGTCCTGCTCCAGTTCCTAGTGGAGTCGGTCGTGATTTCCTCCCTGGGCGGGCTGATTGGCATCGCGTTTGCACTGGTGACCTCGACCTCACTGGCCAGCGTGCTGCAGGTCCCCTTTGTCTTCAACGCGCCGATTGTGCTGGTGGGCTTTGCGTTTTCCGCCGCCGTGGGAGTCATCTTTGGATACGTCCCAGCCCGCAAGGCGGCCAGCCTCGATCCAATTGAGGCTTTGCGGCATGAATGAGGTTTGAGCCCTACCTCTGGAACCATTCCTTCCTCAATGTTCAGCTTTTCGTTGGTCCGTCTCATTCCATAACTCGTAGCGATGTGATTTGGAATAATCAATGCCTGGCGCTGTTCCGGCGGTAGGGTAACACCCCATAGATTCCCGAAGCTTCTACAGCTATTGTGCAGCAGCGTGAGGTTGGATGCCTTGCGCAATAGAAAAAACCGGGTGAAACGGGTTAAACCAATAACAACACCTTGACCTATGATTGAACTGATAATACAACCGCTATTCGCTGCTGCCGGATACTCCTTTTTGTACCTTCTATTCGGGGGAGGCATTGGAGGCGCCATTCTCATTTTTATCATCGCCAAAATGCTGCACAAATGACGTGCGCCAGGCTGCCATGTGGAAGCGCTGCCCGCCGCCATGGGCATCGGCGAATTCCCTGTTCCGCGCCGAGCCCAAGGGAATTTGCCGGAATTTGAATGGGGAGAACACCCCATTGTTACAAGCAGGTGTAGCCGTGTAATTTTATGAAGACTGTTATGAACGATCACTCGGGACAAACCACTTCCGTCTGGATGTCGACGGCGGCGCTGCCGCCGTTTGCCATGCTTGCCAAAAACGAAAACGCCGATGTCTGCATCGTCGGCGCCGGTGTCGCGGGACTGATGACCGCCTACTTGCTTGGACGCGCCGGACGGTCCGTGATTGTGCTGGACGATGGACCGATTGTGTCTGGTGAGACCGAACGCACCACCGCGCACCTCACCACCGCGCTGGATCAGCGCTATTCCGAACTGGAACGGCTCCACGGAGAAAATGGCGCGCGCCTGGCGGCGGAGAGTCACGCCGCCGCCATTGATAAAATTGAACAAATCGTTGTGGCGGAGAAAATTGAGTGTGATTTTGAGCGTTTGGATGGCTATCTTTTCGCCCCGCCCGGAGCGTCCGGTGAGACCCTCGAATGCGAACTGGCCGCCGCGCACCGCGCTGGTTTAACCGATACAGTCAGGGTCGCGCGCGCGCCCCTCGGTTCGTTCGACACCGGTCCGGCGCTGCGATTCCCCCGGCAAGCGCAGTTTCATCCCTTGAAATTTTTGGGGGCGCTGACGAGCGCCATCCTTCGGGATGGCGGTCGCATCCATACCCAGACCCATGCCACCAAAATCGCGGGCGGCACCCCCGCGCGCATCGAAACCGAAGCGGGTCCGGTGGTGATGGCGGGGGCGGTGGTGGTGGCGACCAACACCCCGGTGAACGACTTGCTGGCCATTCACGCGAAGCAGGCCCAGTATCGTACGTTTGTTATCGGTGCCGATGTGCCGGTCGGCTTGATCCACAAGGGACTCTATTGGGACACTGCCGCGCCGTATCATTACGCGCGCCTGCAAACCTCACCGGCCAGCGTTTCGCCTGCGGCAGCGGGCGACCTGTTGATCGTGGGCGGCGAAGATCACCAGACCGGGCAGGCGGACGGGGCGGAAGCCCGCTACGCGCGGCTGGAAGACTGGGCGCGGGCGCGGTTTCCCATGCTGGCCGGCATTCGCTTCAAGTGGTCGGGGCAGGTGGTCGAGCCATTCGATGGGCTGGCCTTTATTGGCCGGAATCCGATGGACGATCAAAACGTGTTTGTCGCCACCGGGTTTTCTGGCAATGGCATGACCTACGGCGTCATCGCCGGCAGCCTCCTCACGGATTTGATCCAAAACCGGGAAAACGCCTATGCCTCGCTCTATGATCCGGCCCGCAAGACGCTCCAGGCGGCGGAAACGTTTGCCCGGGCCGCTTGCAACATTGCGGCGCAGTACACCGGGTGGGTTACTAAAGGCGACGTTGCGGAAGATGTATTGGTCACCCCAGGCACAGGCGCCATTGTCCGCCGCGGCCTGCTGAAAATTGCGGTCTATTGCGACACCGCCGGGCGCCTGCACGAATGTTCCGCGGTTTGTCCGCACCTGGGCGGGATCGTGGCTTGGAATCATGCGGAAGAAACTTGGGATTGTCCTTGCCATGGTTCGCGCTTCGACAAGTTTGGGAAAGCGCTTAACGGACCAGCCAACACGAACCTTTTTGCCGTCACCGCGCCTCATCCAACCGCCGCCGGATTTAAGCGATCATAGCGCGGCGGGCAAACCACCATGAACATCTCCCCCAACCATCTAAAGCGCTACAAAGAAATTGCGTTGCTGCTGTGGAAGTACGGCCGCTCCGATCTCGTGCAGCAGATGGGCCTTGGCGACGCCATTGATCCGCAGGAGATCAAAGCGGTGAGCCCCGGTGCGGCCAGCCCGGAACATTTGGCGGACGATCTGGAGGCCATGGGGCCCACGTATGTGAAACTGGGCCAAGTGCTTTCCGGCCGGCCTGATTTGCTCCCGGACGCCTATGTGAAGGCGCTCGCCCGCTTGCAGGACAAGGTTAAGCCGTTTGCCTACGTGGAGGTGGAGCAAATCGTGTTGGCGGAATTGGGTGTCCGAATTTCCAAGGCGTTCTCGCGTTTTGATCCGGAGCCGATTGCCGCCGCCTCCCTGGGCCAGGTGCATTCCGCCGCGCTGCGGGATGGGCGGTTGGTCGTGGTCAAAGTCCAGCGCCCCAATATTCGCAAACAAATCGCCGACGATTTTGAAGTGCTTGAGCAAATTGCGGCATTTTTTGATGAACACACCGAACTGGGTCGTCACCATCGGTTTCTTCGAATGCTGGAAGAGTTTCGCCTTAGCATTCAGCAGGAGCTGAACTATGAACGGGAAGCGCAAAATCTGATCGCGATTGGGGAAAATTTGAAAGAGTTCGAACTGCTCCAAGTGCCCCAGCCGGTTCCCGATTACAGCACGCGCTCCGTGCTCACCATGGATTATGTGCAGGGCCGGAAGATCACTTCCGTCGGCCCGCTGGTCCGGCTGGAGCTGAACGGCGCGCCGCTGGCCGAGGAACTGTTCAAGGCGTACTTGAAGATGGTGTTGCTGGACGGCTTGTTTCATGCCGACCCGCATCCGGGCAATGTCTTTCTCACCGACGATGGCCACCTCGCCTTGCTCGATCTGGGCATGGTTGGCCACACGTCGCCGGGCATGCAGGAGAACCTGCTGAAGCTGTTGCTGGCGATCAGCGAGGGCAATAGTGACGCGGCCACCGACCTCGTGATCCGCTTCAGTCAGACGCGGGAGGATTTTAA
>JBAXGN010000247.1 GCA_037139415.1 Verrucomicrobiota bacterium
TTGAGCTGCTGGCTTCGTTGCTCGCTCGTTATCCCGACAGGTCGGGACGGGTATGTGCCTCGCTCGCGTCTCGCCAGCCGCCCAAAATCCTGCGCGCCTTAGTCTCATCTTGAAAGCTCATTGGAATAAGGAGACTTAAACATATTTCTTTCGGGTTCAATCGGCTACTTGTCCCATGGCGCAGCCGCGGCATTCCGGAGAATCCCGGCAAGCAGGAGTCCATGCAGTTGTCGTTTCCGGATGAAAGCGTACGCGCCTTCGCCCATGAGCTGATTCTCGACTGCGAGATCTTCGAGGCCGGTCAGGACCACAATTCGCTTGTTGCCGGTCAAAGCCGCCATTTTTCGGTAGGTCTCGATTCCGTTGGCATCCGGCAGCGTTAAGTCCAGGAGGATGACATCAAAGTCGCCGGAGGCTAAAGCCGCTTCGGCGGTGGAAACGCGGCCCACGTTCGCGACGCGGAAGCTGCCAGGTCTCGCTTCCTCCAGGAATTCGCTGACCAGCCGGGCATCGCCGGGATTATCCTCGACTAAAAGCACCTTGATCAAAGTCAGGTATTTATAAGACTGCGTCATGGCTGTCGTTGGCTCCCGGGCAATCGGACAATCGTGAACCAGAAATCTTCTATGGCCCGAACCACTTTGATGAATTGATCGAGGTCAATCGGTTTCGTGACGTAGCAGTTCGCATGCAGGTTGTAGCTTTTTGCCACATCCTCCTCGGCCTTGGAGCTGGTCACGATGACCACTGGTATTTGCCTGAGCGCTTCATCATTTTTTATCTGAGCCAGTACTTCGGTCCCGCTCAATTTTGGCAGGTTTAGATCCAGTAAAATGATATGGGGGGTGGCCGCCGTGGCATAATTGCCCTGCTTGCGCAAGATCGCCAGCGCCTCCACTCCGTCGCGCGCCACGGTCAAGCGGTTGTGCACCTTCGCCTCTTTCAGCGCTTCCTGCGTCAATCGCACATCGCCAAGGTTATCTTCGACTAATAGAATCTCGATGGGGGTCATGCCATTCCTGTGGTTGAGGTTGCGGCGGTTCGGGGGAATTTAACATAAAAAGTCGTGCCCGGTCCGGCTTTCGGTTCCACCCAGATTTTTCCGCCATGCGTGTCCATGATTTTTTTGCAGATGGCCAATCCGATTCCCGTGCCGGGATACTCCTGTTTGGAGTTCAGGCGTTGAAATATCACAAATATCTGCTCGCGGTATTCCGGGGCGATCCCAATGCCATCATCATGCACCCCCAGCAGCCATTCCCCGCTCCGTTTTTCGGCCGAGACGTGAATCTGCGGCCCGCGCTTCCCTCTGAACTTGATGGCGTTGCCGAGCAGGTTTTGCAAAAGTTGCGTCAGTTGATTCGGGTCGGCCTCCAGTTCGGGCAGGGCGTCGTGGGTGATGGTTGCGCCGCTCTCCTGGATGCTCGTTTCCAGATTCTTGACCGCTTCCCGGAACGCGTTTTCGACCGGCGTCCGGACCAGCTTTCCGCGCCTTGAACCCACCCGGGAATACGCCAGCAGATCATCAATCAGCCGCTGCATGCGTTGCGCGCCATCCACCGCGTACTGGATAAATTCATCGGCATCCGCATCCAGCCGGCCCTTGTACCGGCGGCCGAGCAGTTGACAGTAGTTCGAGACCATCCGCAGCGGCTCCTGGAGATCGTGCGACGCGACATAGGCGAACTGCTCCAGGTCCCGGTTGCTCAGGGCCAGATGCTTGACCGACTCGACTAATTTTGCCTCCGAGTCTGCGCGCTTTCTGGTGGCGTGGGACGTGATCACCCCCGCCCCCACGACCAGCGCGAACGTCAGGGCGGTGCCGATGAATAGGATGATCATTGCCCTCCCCGTTCCCCGGTTCATCGCGGCATCACTGGCATTCAACAGGTCGGTTTCTTCTTGGACGAGTTCTTCGCAAATCCGGCGGATTTCGTCCATCACCCGTTTGCCGACATCCCTATTAACGATTTGCAGCGCCGCCGGCAAACCCTCGCTGCGCCGAAGCTGCACCGTGCTGTTAAGCTCGTCGAATTTTAATTTTATCTGCTGTTCCAGGCGGGCCAATAGCTCGGCCGGTCGGTCCTCTGACTCCCGGAGGCGCCGCAGCTCGGCGAGCAGCCGTGGAATCTCCAGCACCGACGTTTGATACGGTTCTAAATAATTATCTCTTCCGGTCAGCAAATAACCTCTTTGCCCGGTTTCCGCGTCCGTGACTTCCGCCAGAAGCTTGTGGATTGCGTTGAGCGTCAAAAAGCTGTGCTTGCGCAACAAGCTGGAGCGGAAATAGGACTGAAAGGTGAAATACGACGAAGCGCAAATCACCGCGAGAACGAATAATCCCGCTGCCAGTAGAATGCTCGTGTGCTTCTGGCCAAACTCACTGATCGCTGTGCGGTTCCATTTCAAGCCAGACAATAGTACGGGTTTCCTTGGCGGGGCGCTATGGGGTGTTCACCCTATGCGAACCCCATGAGTCGCTGGTTCCAATACGGCAGTTGCCACGGCTGATAAGGGCGGCGGCAGCGGTGCCAAACCTCCCCCAGGCCTGAAATGTGGGGCGGCGCACTCCGGGGCAGCGCGGCCTGATTTTGAAAATCGTCGCGGAATACAATCAGGGCCAAAACCAGGCCGCAGCGTTGGCCTTGGGGCGTTTAACCCGAAAACCGAGGTTGGAGCGGATGGGCTTTCCCGGTTGTTACTTGTTGCTGAGGGTCTGCTTCTTCGGGTTCGGCGGATTATAGCCGTGCGTGGAGCCCTGCGTATATTCGATGGTCTTCGGCGCCTTGATGTTGTTGTACAGGACCGAAACGCCGGAGGGCGGGCAGACATAGTCGCCCAGCCCGGTCGTGATGAAGGTCGGGCATTTGATCCGTTTTCCCATGGTGGCTGTGTCGTAATATCCGAGTCCGTCGGCATAGTCCGGCCGCCAACCGCGCAAGCGACCCAGCTTGATTCCACCGAGATCGCAGCACCAAGGCTTATAAGCGTTACACTGGGTGACATCCGTATCGAGCGCCGCCGCCGTGATGGCTTGCAAACCGCCCTGGCTGCCGCCGGAGGCGATAAGCGTTTTGCCATTCCACTCCGGACGCGTCTTGACATATTCCAAGGCCCGCAGGAGGCGGAACATCATGCCGCTGAAGTAGGCGGTCTCGGGCTTGGCGTTCTCAGTGGCGCTGAAACCGTAGCCCTTGAGGGCGCCGTCTTGGAGCGCCTTGTAATATTCAGGCTCCCGGCCGTTCTCAATCCCATGCGCGTTGATGTCGAGCACCAGCATGCCGGGCCAGCTCTCCTGGTTGGCCCCGCCCACCCCATACCCATGGAAGCTCACTTGGGCTCCCAGCGATTTTTCCTTGGCGTTTTCCGGGACCGACAGGTAGCCGGAAACCGGCTTCCCGCCAGCGCAGGCGATGCTGACATCATAAACTTTAAATCCCGGTTTTTTCGAGGCAACTTCTTTGAGGGTGGCCTTCATCGGGACTTCCGCCAGTTTGGCTTTCTGAGCCTTCCAGAACGCGTCGAAATCGGCCGGCTCCGGATAGCCCTCAAGCTTCGTGGGCTCGACCCCGGCACCCCCCTCGAACTTCAAGGGGCTGCCCTTCGCGTCTTTTACGGGCGTGCCATCCGCATTAAACACGGAGATCTCCAGGCGTACGAAACCGGGCTTGTCCGTGGCCGTGGTGATTTCAACCGGCTGGGTCGCAGAGCTTTTTCCCTCACCCTTGACGGTCTTGCCATCATCACCGGTCCGGGTCCATTTAAGCGTCTTTTCGGCCAGCGGCTGACCGTCGTCCACGAGTTGGACCTTGAAAGTCATGATTTCGTTAGGCCGATAGGAGACCGGCTCCTTGTCCGTAGCCCAGTTGAGTGATAGGGTGCCCCCCAGCAGCGCTGAGGTGTACCAAAAGGCCGCGAAGGCCGCCGTCATGAAACGTATATGCATGTCATTTCCTTTGCCGTTAACTGATAAATCACCTGAACACCGGTGGCTGTGCCGCCAAGTTGCCACACCCACCGGGGTCCTGAGTTGGTGATCCTGGGAAGTTTCTACCGTCCAGACTGGCGGAGCGCAAGCTGCAAGTAACACACCTTATGAGGCGCTCCAGTAGCGCGACGCCCCCCGACGACAAAACGGGCGTGATTCAGAGGGTCTTCGGCAGATAGGGGCGAACGCGCTCGGCCAGCAGTTGGCAGCCGGCGGCGTTGAAGTGGAGTTGATCGGCGTTGAAATACAGCTAAACATAAACGAACCCAGCGATCAAATTGACCTTGGCCATACGCTCCATTTTGAAAGTAATTATCGCTATCGCTTTTATGACAATTGAATATTGCACATCTTGAGCTACTCTATGCCGATGGAACAAATACACGGACATGAAGTCATGCAAATGATGTTGCAATCGGGCAAGGCCTACTCTCGGGCTACGCTGCTCGCCGATATCATTGCGAAATTTGGATCGGAAGCGCGCTTCCATACCTGTTCAGCGGAAAACCTTACTCCAGAAGGCATCATCGACTTTCTGCAAGCCCGAGGTAAATTCGTGCCGAGTCCGGAGGGCTTTCAAACCTCCGCTGACCTGATGTGTAAGCATTAGCGCAAGGGCATGAATACTGGCAAACCGATCACGCCTGAACGCCTCATGCAATTTGCCTGGGGGTACGCTCCGACTTTGATTATTGAGGCCGCGGTGCATCACGGGGTTTTTGACCAACTGAATCGGCAACCGCAAACCTTGGAACAATTGGTAGCAAAACTGGGCGTGGCAAACCGCGGATTAAAAGCCATCCTGGATGCACTGGTTGGGCTGCAATTGCTGGCCCGGGAAGGCGCGACCTACCGGCTCACGCCGGAAAGCGCCACCTATCTGGTAGCCGGTTCATCGGATTATCGCGGGGCATTTTTCCGCCATCACACGGAACAGTTACTGCCCCAATGGATGCAGTTGAAGGAAGTCGTGCGCACCGGTCAGCCAGTCAAACGCACGGATCAGGATACGCATGGCGAGCAGTATTTTTCGGAGTTTGTAGAATCCCTGTTTCCCGGCAGTCTTCCGGCGGCAACGATGTTGGGAAAGCACTTGGGTATCCCGGCGGCACAAACACCTGTACGTGTGCTGGACCTGGGGGCCGGATCCGGCGTCTGGGGGATCGCTTTGGCCAAACAATCGCCCCAGGTGCGAATCACCGCCGTGGATTGGCCGGGGGTGCTGGAGGTAGCCAAAAAAATGGCCATGCGCCATGGGGTTGCCGAGCGTATGACGGTCGTGGCGGGTGATTTGTTTGTCGTGGATTTCGGTTATAATCACCAAGTGGTCACCTTGGGGCACATCCTGCATAGCGAGGGACCCGATCGCGGTCGTCAATTGTTGAAAAAAGCCGCAGAAGCGCTCGCACCAGGCGGCACGCTGGCCATCCAGGAATTCCTGCCTAACGATGAACGTACGGGGCCACCGCTCCCGCTGATGTTCGCGGTGAACATGCTCTTAAATACGGAGGCGGGCGGCACATACACGTTTGCTGAGATCACCGGCTGGCTGCTGGCGGCCGGCTTGGAACAACCGCGTCAACTACCCGTACCCGGACCATCACCGCTCATCCTGGCAAACAAACCTGTCAAGTAAGTTCAAAGCCACTACAGCCTCATCATGGGTGTTTGGGTAGCGATTTATGGAACGAGCTTGCAAAATTTAAATGGGAAGGGGACAGGGCAAAAAGATTGGCTGGCAGAAAAATGCAGGTGAAATATGGCGACGAGGACAATAGGCTAAGCCCTTTGACAGGATGAACATGATTCACAGGATGCGCAAAATCCGGTTTTCAGGATCACATGAGTTTTAGCTTTTCCTCGATTGCGACGGACCCTCGCCCTCGCGGTGGATAAGCGGCGTTTGGTGGCGACAATCAGTTCCTGCGAAAAGTTTCTTTTGCTTATTCCACGAAAGGCATAACTTTACGTCCTGATTTATGATCGAATACGTTTTCAAGATGGCTGATGGGACGACGTTTCAGTTCGAGGTGGATTTGGAACGGACTGGCCAGCCCACCACAGCCCCAGCTCAACCCGCCACGTGGACCGCCCTGGGTTACCAAAGATGCCCCAACTGCCCGCTGAACCCGCAGGTTCATAGCCGGTGTCCGGTAGCGGTAGACATCGAAAGCATCACCTCCAAGTTCAACCGGATTCTCTCTTACACCCAAGTCGCGGTGGAAGTGCGCACCCCGGAACGAACGTACCTCAAACAATGCGACGCCCAAACCGGTTTGCGAGCCCTGCTGGGTCTGGTAATGGCCAGCAGCGCCTGCCCGGTTTTGGCGCGGCTGAAGGGATTGACGCATTATCACCTTCCCTTTGCCACGATCGAGGAAACGCTATTCCGCAGTGCCTCCGCCTATTTGCTGAAACAATACTTTATTTTTAAGGATGGCGGCAGGCCGGACCTCAACCTGAATGGACTCGGCCAATTGTACGAGGAGTTGAACCGCGTCAACACGGCCCTCAAGGCGCGCCTCCAATCCGCCAGCGAGGCTGACGCCAACTTGAACGCCGTCGTATCGTTGTTGTATCTGGGCATGTCGGTCGCCTTCTCACTGGAAGATAAACTGATGGAATTGCGGCCGCATTTCCTGGATAACATCGGTTAAACGAACTCACCAAGGGCAGTCCACCTCATTATTTAAAAGTTTTCGTTTTCGGGGTCATTTTCGGAGTTCGACCATCGCAACGCAGCAACAGCGTAAAATGATCAGTTATGGTTTGATAGCCGGGGTTTGACAAGTGGTGGCTCCGGCTATTTAATGACGGGGTGTTTTGGAACGACATGAATCATCACGCACATCGCCGGTGTTTTGGCGTCGGCTCGTGGCTCGCGCCCGCGCTCGCCGTCGTGCTATCCGGTTGCACCACTACCAATCCGCCATCCCCCCAATCTCCTATGTCCGCATCTACCCTTGCCCAACTACAAACCCAGGCTGCCCACTATCATTCCCGCCTGAGTCTGCCCGAGTTTGAAACCACTCCGGCGGCAGTCAAGGCCGCGGTGGAACAGGCCATTGCCACGGCCAACGCCCGGCTTGATGCCATTGGCACGCTGGACCGCACGCGCCTGGATTTCAACCATAGTGTGCGGGCGCTGGATGATTTAGTGTATGCCGCCGGGTTGACCGCCAACCGGCTTGGGCTGATGAAGGAAACGCACACGGATGCCGCCATGCGCCAGGCTTGCTTGGAAGCAGAAAAGGTTTTTCAAGATTGGGCGGTGGGGCTGGATTATCGGGCGGATGTCCACGCCACGCTTCAGGCTTACGCCGATACCAAACCCACCCTGAATGTCGAAGATGCCAAACTGCTAAAGGAAACCCTGCGGGATTACCGGCGCGCCGGTCTGCATCTGCCCAAGGAACAGCGCAGCGAAGTGGAGCGGTTGCGCAAGGAGTTGGCCCGCCTGATCACCGATTTCCAGTCCAATGTCAATAAGGCCAAACTGGCGGTCAAGTTCACCCGGGCCGAACTGGAAGGGGTGCCGGATACGTTGTTGGGACAGCCGGGGGTCAAGACCGGCGAGGATGAATATACGATCGCGGCCAATGTGACGTTCCAATATCAACTGGTGGCGGAAAACGCGAAAAAAGAAGCGACCCGCAAAAAGCTGTTGACCGCCCGCTACCAGCTCGCGCGTGAGGCCAACCTGCCTTTGCTGCGGCAAATCCTGGACCTGCGCGATACCATCGCCAAAAAACTGGGCTACGCCACTTGGGCCGATTACCAGATCGAGCCGAAAATGGCCAAAACCGCCGCCACCGCCCGCCAGTTTCTGCTGGACCTGAAGACAGGGTTGCAACCCAAGTTTGATGCGGAATTGAAAGCGTATCAGGCGTTCAAGGCGCGGGATACCGGCGAGGCAAACGCCCGGATTGAGATTTGGGATACGGCTTATTACATGAGCCTGCTGCAAAAGGAGAAATACTCGGTGGATGCCGAGAAATTGCGGGATTATTTTCCCTACCAACAAGTGTTGGACGGCATGTTCAACATTTACCAGAACATCTTTGGCATTCGTATTCAGCCCGTAGAACCGCCGTTCAAATGGATTGCGGATCTACGCCTCTTTGCCGTCACGGATACCGCCACCGGCGAACCGTTGGGGCTGTTGTACATGGATATGTTCCCGCGCGACGGCAAATACAATCACTTCGCCCACTTCAGCCTGATCGAAGGCAAACGCACGGCGGATGGGGTTTACCAACGGCCCACCTCCGCCTTGATTTGCAATTTCCCGCCGCCGACGCCGGGGCGTCCCTCGCTGTTGTCCCATCACGAGGTGGAGACGTTGTTTCATGAATTCGGGCACGCGTTGCACTCGTTGTTGACGCGCGCCAACCATGCCCGATTCTCCGGCACCAGTGTGCCGCGTGATTTTGTGGAAGCCCCCTCGCAGATGCTTGAAAATTGGGTGTGGGATCGCGCGGTGCTCGATACCTTCGCCGCTCATTATGCGCGGCCGGCGGAAAAGATTCCGGCGGATATCCTGGCCGGGTTGAAGCAGGCGCGGTTGGCGACCATCGGCACATTTTATCGGCGGCAATTGACCTTCGGGTTGATTGACCTCACGTTCCATTCGGATTTCAAGGCGGGGACAGGACAGGACCCGGTGAAGGTCGCGAATGATGTTTTCCGCGACGTGTTTCTCCCCGTTCCAGACGATACGGCGTTCGTAGCCTATTTCGGCCATCTGATGGGGTACGACGCCAGCTATTACGGCTACGCGTGGGCGGAGGCCATTGCGGCAGACATGGACACGGTGTTTGAAAAGGCGCCGAAACGGTATTTTGACGCCGTCACAGGCCGGCGGTTGCGGGATGAAATTTATGCGCCCGGCGATTCACGGGATGTCAATGTGTCCATTGAAAAGTTCCTGGGGCGTCCGCGTTCCCTGGAGCCGCTCCTCATACAGTTGGGCATCCGGCAGTAGGGAATGCGGAGTGCGGATTTCGGAATGCGGAATGAGGACCAGTTACTGAGAGGTCCGCAGGATGGACTACAACCCGCCACCGGCGGCGCGCTACGGAGCGCGCGCCATACCACGGACGGTGTATTCCAAACCACGGATTCCTCTGTGTCAGTAACCAGTTATCAGTGCGGAATGCGGAGTGCGGAATTGGTTGTTTTGTTTTCCTTTTTACTGATTACTGTTCAATTGTCCCTGCTGTCCTTGAACTTTCACCCCTCATCCTTTTTCAGTCCAGTGTCCGCCGTTGTCACTCCCCCCATGTTACCTTAAATCAAAAAAATCTTATGCGAGCACCCCAAACCACCAACCCTTGGCAGCCTGCCAAACCTGCCGTTTCCCTCGTTCCCGTAGGATTTCACCAGCACCTTCATCCCACTCGTAGCGCACTCATCATACCTGACCATGACAAAATGTCTTGTCATCAGCACCTTCCAGCGTTAAAGGTTTCCCATGGCAACTAAGTGCTTATCCGCAAATAAAAGTTGCCTTTTTCGCCGTGCTCTGTCAAT
>JBAXGN010000248.1 GCA_037139415.1 Verrucomicrobiota bacterium
CAATCCAAAGCGGCGTCGCGGCCCCCGTCACCCCGCCTTGCCGCCGCACTCCAAAGGATGCGCAGCGCGGGATTTAATGGCGCGCGGGCGGAGGTGGGGGAGAGATGCGCTCGATTGCTTCCTTAATAAGGTCGCTTAGATCTTTATCACGATTTGTGCGTGCCTGGAGTTGCTGCAAGGCGGGTAAGGCTGACGCGGCATTGGTGCCGAATTCACCAAGTGAGCGTATCGCATACCAGACAACTGACGGGTCAGGGTCCGCTAACACCTTGATCAGTGCGGGAATAGTCTTTTCAGGGTCACTTTTGATTCTCTCTAACGCCGAGACCGCCCACAAACGAACGGTTTCATCTTGATCGCTAAGCAATGAGGTCAGGCTGGGCACCGCGAACGACGCATTGGTCCCATGCCATCCGATCCCCCTGGCAACTTCTCCTCGAATCACACTGTTGGTGTGGCGCAAGGCCTGCAATAACTGAGGGTAGGCATCAGGTCCAATGCCTACTAGGAGGACAACGACACGGAAGGCCTGGTTGGTGTTCTCCAATCGAGCCACTAATTGCGGGATGGCGGGTTTGGCGATTGCCCCCAGCAGGGTGAACGCGGCTTCGGCCTGCATTCTGCTTCGCTCCGGCTCCGGTCCAATCGGGATTTTAACGTAATTCTGGCGGCGATTGATCTTTCGGATCCATTTATGGACGCTGGATTCCTCCGCGTCCAGCATGGTCAGCAATTCCGGCAGGGCATTGGTGCCCATGGCTCGCACGGCCTCCGCGACTTGCACCGTGTTTGAATTCGATCTGAGGCTGGTCTCGAAAGTGGTGTTTTGATTAATCATCTCCACCCACTCACTCAAGCTCTTCCCCTGATAACTGGGCTCGGCGGTCTTGATTCGGTAGCCGATCAACGCCACGACGAGGGCGAGCAGCGCGCTTGCGCCCAGCCATGCTTTCGTCGTGGTTTTCATGCGCGGTATTCTGCCCCGGAATCACCCCGTTGACCACCAAAAACGCGCAACAATATACGTAGCAGACGACGTCAGGAGTCTCAAACCGGAAGGCGCGGGAAAATTTGGAGTGCGGTGGCAACCGAAGGGGGTAAAGGGGGCGCAGGGCGACACCGCTTTGGATTTGCCCCGTCCACGGGAGAGAGCGCGCGAGGCGACGGAGCCTCCCCAATGGTGACCTGCGGTGTTCCTGCGTTCATCGGGGCGGGAAAATCAAAGCGTTGCCTGCGCGCCAATCCAAAGCGGCGTCGCGGCCCCCGTCACCCCGCCTTGCCGCCGCACTCCAAAAAGTCCGGGTGCGTTGCCCGTCTCCGTAGCAGGCAACGCAACGAGTCTCCAACCTTGGCTGTGGCGCTTAATACGCTCACTTGCCGATCTGCAATTTCAAGTCGTCCAGGTAGGCGACGCCGTCGGCGTCGTCAGGGGTGGTGATGCCGATCCAGCCGATGTCGTTGAAGGCGGGGTTGCTGAAGGGCAGGGTGCGGGTGGTCTGCCCGGCCGGGCTGCGGGTGAGCAGGGTGTATTGGCCGGAGTTTTTGCCGCCGAGGGTGAAGCGGAGTTCAAAGTGGGTCCAGGCCCCCGGGGTCAGTTTGCCGAGGTCCAGGTTGCCGGCCTTGATGGTGCCGTCGCGGCTGATCGCGATGGAGGGCCCGTTGACGGGCGTCGGGCCGCCGGTGCGGAGGTCGATGCCCAGGCGGGCGGGGGATTGCGCGGGCTGGCGCACGGCGAAGGTGAAGGTGATGTCGCCCTGTTTCAAACCCTTGGGCATAAATTGGAGGTAGGGGTAGAAGTTTTTGGCCAGGCCCTTTTTGTCGGTGACCTTCAGGCAGCGCGGGCCGTGGGTGCCCGGCACTTCGCTGGTGACGGCAAAGCCCGCGCCCTTTTGTTCGCTGACGCGGAAGACGCCGGGTTCATCGCCGTTTTTCATGAGGTTGAAATCCAGGGCAAAGGCGTTGAGGGGGATGAAATCTGCTTCCGCCCAAACGGCCGAGGGTTTGCGCGAGGTGAAGGTCTTAGCCAGCTCCCGCCACGCGGGGTCGCCGTAGAGGCCTGCCTGCCGGATTTCCGCGTCGAAGGGGGTGAACCCGATGGCTTTGACGGCGGGCGCGTCCGGCGCGAGGGAGAAGTCGAAGTTCGCCAGGTTGCGGCAGCCGGGATTGGCCACGAGGGACTTGGCGTCCTGGCCGGTGGCCTGCCATTCGGCGAAGGTCTTGGCGTTGAAGGTGGGCGCGCCGGAGCCGGCGATGGTGTGGTAGAGGTTGGCGTGGAGTTGCGGCGGCTTGGTGCCGGGTTGCCAGGCCTGGCCCACGGCGACGTTGTTGCTCGCGATGTAGATATTGCGCGTGACCTCGAAGTAGTTGGAGGGCCAGGTGGTGTCCAGGCTGCCCCGGCCAATGAAGCCGCTGCGGGCAAAGGCGCCGATGTTATTGCTGATGAGGTTATCCGTGCCCTTGTTCTGGAAATAGGCGTACCACTCGACGTTATAGACGAGATTGTTGTCCACGACGGCGCGGCGCGATTGTTCGTCGAGGTAAATGCCCGCGTAGCCGCAGATGTAGGGGTAGGCCACGGTGTCGTGGATGAGGTTGTGGTGGATGTGGGTGTCGAGCGGGCCGAATTGGTACACGCCGGCGGCATCGGTGTGGTAGCGCAGGCCGAGGTGGTGCAGGTGATTGTACGCCACTTCGTTGCCATGGGAGTATTTCTCGCCCTTCCAGGTCCAGCGGGCGTCCAGGCCAATGGCGTCCCAGTGGGTGTCGAAGATTTCGTTGTGCGTGATCTTTGAGCGCGAGGCGAACCGGTTGACGATGCCGTAGCTGCCGTGCCAGATCGTGCCGAGGCGGTGGAGGCAGTTGTTGTCAATGACCAGGTCGCGGACTTCGCGGGCCGGGACGACTTCCGCGCCCGGGCGGCTGCCGGGGGTGGCGGGCGTCTTCAGGGTGTTGAGGTCGGTGACGCCGAGTTGCAGCGCGCCCGCGCCGAGGTCGTAAAAGTGGCATTGCCGGATGGTGACGCTGCGGCAGCCGTCGGCGAGTTCCATGGCGTACTCGCCTAACTGCGCAAATTCGCAGCGCTCGAAGGAGGCGTTGCGGAGCCCGCGCGCGGTGATGGCGTTGTCGAGGTACATGTGCCCCTGGCGGTACATGCCGTTGTAGCGGTCCATGTCGCCATCCAGATGGCGGAAGCGCACGTCGCGGAAATGCACGTGCTCGACGGGCTGGTCGGCCACCAGGTCGCCCGCGAACTCCAGCATGCGCGACTTCATGATCGGCGCGATGATCTCAACCTTGGCCAGGTCTTCGCCGGGCATGGGGTAGTAATAGAGCGTGCCGGTGTGGCGGTTCAGGTACCATTCGCCCGGTTCATCGAGCGCCTCATAGACGTTGGAGAGGTAGTAGCGGAAGTTGCGCTCCCAGAAATCCACGGTGCGCACATGCCCGCTGAAGAACCGGATGGCGCGGTGTTCCGGGACGATCTCCTTGACGCGATGGATCGTCGGCGTCCAGGAACAGAGCAGGACGACGTCAATATCCGTGGGGTTGGACCAGGCGGGGTTCACGTCCCCGGCGAAGTATTGCAACGCCTGGCGCGGATCGCCGCCCGGCTCGCGGCCTTCGGCGCGCAACTCCTTCTCGCCGTAATTGGGATAACGGGCGCGGGTGCGCGATTCGCCGTTGACGTAGAGGGAATAGAAGACCCATTTGCCGTCGCGGGCCGGCGGCAGGTCGAGCTGCCAGAACGGCTTGCCCGGCGTGCGGGTCCAATTGCCGGTGAGCCGCGTGCCGCCGCTGAGCACTGCGGATTCGCCGGGCGTCGCGGCGTAGGTGACCGGGGCGCGGGCGGTGCCCGAATCCGCCGGGGTGAAGACGAGCGGCTTGGTCATCGGGTAAACGCCGCCGCGCAGCCAGACGTTGACGGGTTCCTTGAGCGGCCCGGATTTCTTTAAATCGCGCACGGCGTCGCGCGCGCGTTCGAGGGTGGCGAACGGCTTGGCCTGCGTGCCGGGATTGGCGTCGTTGCCGCCGGGGGCGAGGTAATAATCAGCGGCAGTGACAGCGGTGGCGATGAGCGCCAGCGCGCCCACGATGATTCGGGTGACGTTAATACTCATGACTTGATGATCATTTACGGGGCCGCACATCGTGGGCGGGTACGCTGGCCCACGGGTGTGCCAACAACGAACCCACCGCGCTTACTCGGTGAGGCTTTTCAGGAAAGCGATGGTCTGGGGCACTTGGGTGGCGATGTTCGGGCTTTCATCCTCGATGTAATAGTGTTCCACCCCGGCTTTTTTCGCCGCTTTGAGGATCGCGGGAATATCGAGCTGGCCGGTGCCCAGCGCCACGTCGTTCTCCACGGAGGTCTTGCCGCTGAAGTCGCCCTTGACCCCTTTCTTGAGGTCTTTCAGGTGCAGCAGTTTGAAACGGTTGCCATATTTTTCCAGCAGGGCGGCGGGATTTGCTCCGGGAAAGTGCGCCCAGAGGATATCCAGTTCAAAGCTGACATCCTGCGGATTGGTCTCGGCCATGATGACGTCAAAGAACGTGCCATTGCCGCTCGCTTGGAATTCGTATCCGTGATTATGGTAGCAAAAGGTCAGGCCGTATTGCTCGCGAAGCAGTTTGCCAATGCGGTTGAAATCCGCCGCCGCCTGGTGGGCCATCTCCAAGGTAAACGGCGGCTTGTGAGCAATCCACGCCAGCCGCACATATTTGGCGCCGAGGGCGTTGGCATTCTTGCCGACTTCATCGGTCTTTTTCGTCAGGTCGTCATACCCCACGCCAAAGGAGGTACACACCATCCCGCGCGCATCCAGCATCTGGCGCAGTTCCGGCGCCGTTTTGCCGAATAGATTGGAAAACTCCATATCTTTGATCCCAAGCGCCTTGATGGTGTCGAGCGTGCCCGGCATATCCTTCTTGAATTGCTCGCGGTGGGTATAGGAGCACATGCCCGGCGCCTGGGGAAACAAAGGCGCCGCTGTTGCGTTACTACCGGTAATGATTGCCGCTGCCAAAACCAGCAGCGGTTTGATGATGTTCTTTGTATAGTTCATAGTTCGTTGCCCTTTTTGTATCGGTTCAGCGGCATTTTCTCAATGGTTATCTTGCGCATTATCTTTCGCATTGCGAGTGCATGAATATTCATGGGAAAAACAAATTTGCCTGGAGGGTGATTCATTCCTCCCGGCAAAACCAAACTGGTAATAAAACGATTATGGATTGGGGTGTGATAAGGACGCGATCACCCAGGGTAAAATGGTGGTTCACTTTCCGTCTCACCGTCCGGCGTTATTGAACGCCACGCAATCAACGTATTTCACGCCCGTGCCGCCGAAAATATCCAGGGCGGAGCCAATGGTTAGATCCACCCGTCCGCGCCCCAGCCGGGTGACGGTTTCCAGGTCCGCCAGGGACTTGGCGCCGCCGGCATAAGTAAGGGGCAGGGGACTCCAGTCAGCGAGCTTGATTACCAGTTCGTCATCAATGCCCCGGCAGAGCCCTTCGACATCCGCCGCGTGTACGAGAAACTCGGCACAAAAGCCGCTCAGCTTGGCAAAGAGTTCAGGCCCCAGCTTTTCATCGGTAAACTTCTGCCAACGGTCGGTCACGACGAAGTAATCCGCGCCGCGCCGGCGGCAACTCAGGTCGAGCACCAGGCGGTCCTTGCCGATGGCGGCCATCAGTGCATCGAGCCGGTCCCAACCCACGATACCGTTACGGAAAACCCACGAGGTGACAATGACATGTGAAGCGCCCGCTTCCAGCCAGGTGCGGGCGTTATCCAGATTCACGCCGCCGCCGAGGTGAAGACCGCCGGGATAAGCCGCCAGGGCCTCGCGCGCCGCCGTTTCGTTGCCGCCGCCCAGTTGAATGACGTGGCCGCCCCGCAATCCGTCGCGCCGGTAAAGGTCCGCGTACCAGGCGGCGGGTCGGGTGGAGACAAAATTGGTGCGCAACCCGGCGCCGTCGTCGCGCAGGGAGCCGCCCACGATTTGCTTCACCTGGCCTTCGTGCAGATCAATGCAGGGACGGAACATAAATCGTTCTTGTTACTGCTGAGCCGCCACTTTCTGCTGGATTTGCAGCAACACCTCGTTCGTGCTGCCGCGGCGATACCCTTGCAGGTCGAGGGTGACGTGCGCATAACCCAATTTGCGGATCGCCTCGGCGGCCTTCTGCCCGACCCCGTTGGCGAGCAGCTTGGGAAGCTCGTCGGGCCCGACCTCAATGCGCGCCAGGTGCCTCGGCGCACCGCCCTCCAGCGGCTTCAATTCGTGATGCCGCACGCGCACGTCGTAAAAGCCCAGGTCGCGCAGCACGTACTCGGCCTCCTCGATCATCGCCAGCTTCTCCGGCGTGACAATCTCCCCGTAAGGAATGCGCGAGCTTAAGCAAGCCATCTGCGGCTTGTCCGCCGTGGGCAAGCCGAGCCGCGCGGATAGCTCGCGGATCTCCGCCTTGGTGAGGCCCGCTTCCTTCATGGGTGCGCACACCTGGAATTCCGCCGCCGCCTGCGCGCCGGGGCGAAAATCCCCGGTGTCGCTGGCGTTTTCGCCGTAGAGAATCGTCCTGTAGCCTTCCGCTTTGGCCAAGGGCGCAAGCTCCGTGAACAGTTCAAACTTGCAGAAGTAGCAGCGGTTCGAGGGATTCGCGAGGTAGCTGGGGTTATCGAACTCGGCGGTCTTCACCACGCGCACGGGGAACCCGTGCGTCTTGGCGATATCCAGCGCCTCGGCCAACTCGCGCCTCGGGAGGCTCGGAGTATCGGCGATCACCGCAAGAGCGCGCTCGCCCAGCACGTCATGCGCCAACCGCGCGAGGAAAACCGAATCCACCCCGCCCGAGTACGCAACCAGGCAGGAACCATAGCCGCGCAACAGCGCGCGCAACTTCTCTAATTTTGCATCCAACACGCCCTCAAAATGGCATCAGAACGGCGGAATGTCGAGACCCGGCTTTTATGGTGCCAGCACACCGAGTTCCGCCAAAGTGACCTCCGTGCCCGCGACGACGTGCGTGGCCGTAAAGCGCACATAGCGCCCGGCAACCGTTTTGCTGAGCGTCACGGTCTGCTGGATGGGGTTCGCCTGGATGTTGGCAAACTCCCCAACCGCCACCGCGTCGCCCCAAGTCTTGCCATCCGCACTCACATGGAACTCATACCGGTCTGGAACTCCGGAGGGATTCCCGTCCTGCCTGGGGAGCACGGTGAAACCTTTGATATTCACGCTCTCGCCCAGGTCCACGACGATATTTTGTGGCGCGGCGTGATTCGTTTCGGTGGCGCTCGTGTGCCAAAACGTGCGGGGATTCTCGTCAATCGCCTTCCCGGCGTCCCCGCCGCGTCCGGCGAAGCTCTTGCCCGCGATTTTCCATTTGCCCTTGGCGATCCCGTAAACCGCCGTCGTCAAGCCGCTCGCTTGTTTTGCTTGCGGCAGGAAGGCGCGGGCCTTGATGGTTCCCCCGAGGGGCAGGGGAAAGGGCTTCTCGTAAAGGGGCGATTGCTCCGTCACCTCGGCGCCGTCCAGCGTGTAACGAATCCAAGGGCCAACCGTCTCGCTGCCGATCGTGACCAGCCCGTTTTTGTCGCGGGCGACCTTGGGCTCCGTCAGCGGCGCGGCGAGATTATACAGGCCGAACTCGGAAATTGCCGGACACGCCGCGGCCTGGGTCACGCGCAGGCGCACCTTGTCCGCCGTGACGTAGCGCGTGGTAATTAATCGTTGATTCCCGATGCTCGTGGCGGTGGCGAACTCCTCCCATTTCCCGTTCTGCCACGCATCCAATGCGACGCCCTCAATCCGCTGGCCGAGCGGCAGGTATTCCCGCAGGCGCACGACGTTAAAGGTCACGGGCCGCCCCAGATTGAACACCAATTCCCCCGTCAACGCGTTATCGTCCGTGGCCCAATACGTATCGCGCTTGCCATCCAGCACACGGACCCCCGCAAATTTGGTATTCAGCCCCCGCGTATTCGAGGCGGTGATTATGGCCCCTTTCGCCAGGTTCTCCGCGAAGGCATTTTCCAGCAGCCGATGCCATTCGCGCAACGCCTTCACGTCGTTCTCGTGGATTTGCCCGCGCCGATCCGGCGGGATGTTCAGGATCAGGTTCGCGCCGCGCCCGACCGACTCGAAATAAATCTTCAGCAGGTGCCCAACGCTCTTCACCGCGTTATCCTCGTTGGTGTGATAGAACCAGCCGGGGCGGATGGAAACATCTACCTCGGCGGGCAGCCAATGCGTGCCGGGGCGCTGCCCCTGCGTGAGCGGGCGCCCGTTCGCCACGCCGGGAAGCATCCCCTCGCGGTTGATGGTGTGCCAGCAAGTTTCCCCGGCGAAGCCCTGCTCGTTGCCCACCCAGCGGATATCCGGGCCGCCGTCGCTGAACATGCAGGCATCCGGATGCAGTTCGCGCACAATCTGCCACGTATTCTCCCAATCATAATACGTCAGGTTATCAATGCGCCGCCGCTCGCGCGCGCCGCCGTAGAAACCATCGCCGCCGTTCGCCCCATCGAACCAAACCTCGTAGATCGGGCCGTAATTCGTCAGCAACTCGCGCAATTGATTCCGGAAATACGTGATATACTCCGGGCGCGCGTAATCCTTGTGGTTCCGATCCCACGGGCTGAGGTACACCCCGAACTTGAGCCCGTGCTTGCGGCAGGCCTCCGAGATCTCCCGCACCACATCCCCCTTGCCATTCTTCCAGGGGGAATTCTTCACCGAATGCTCCGTGTATTGGCTCGGCCAAAGGCAGAAGCCATCGTGATGTTTGCACGTCAGCATGATGCCCTTCATCCCCGTCTCCTTGAGCGTGCCGACGATTTGTTCGGCATTGAACGCCGTCGGGTTGAACAGGCTTTCCGGCTCGTCGCCGTAGCCCCATTCCTTGTCGGTGAACGTGTTCATGCTGAAATGAATGAACGCGTACATCTCCAACTCATGCCACTTCAACTGCCGCTCGCTGGGCAAAACCCCGTAAGGCGCGGGCGGCGCGGCGTCGGTCGCGGCCCGGAGGTTGCCGCCCGGCCACACCAGCAGCGCCATCCCCAGCAAAACTGCCGCGCCGGGCATCCGGGCGCATCCGCTCCGGCCCAAATCCGCTTGCTTAAGCTGCTTCATACGTGCCTCCTCCGCGGTTATTGCGCCGCGATCTTGATCGTATGCGTCACGGGCACCAGCGCGGCCTTGATGGCCGCCGCCAACGGCGCGCGCACCTTCTCCGTCTCCGCCGCCAGGCGGTCGCGGTCGAACTTCCCATCCGCCCCGCGCAACACCCAGAGCGCCTTCAGCTCCGGAT
>JBAXGN010000249.1 GCA_037139415.1 Verrucomicrobiota bacterium
CAAACCGTTTTTTTAAGAATCTTTATGTAGCGTTATTTATGCGCTGCTGTATAGCGCGCATGGCCGAGATCGCGGATGACGGCCCCACCATCCCCGTCCAAATCACCCGCCACCACCCAAATCCAATGCTGTTCCTTGTCCTGCGTCTGCCATTGTTTGCCGACCCGGGTTCGCTCCGTCCACCGTTCCCGGACGCGGACCATCCGAACCGGCCCCGGGTAACTGTCGGTAAAGCGCACGTCCGGCACGTCCCAAAGCTCGACCTGCCGCGCGTCGCGCTCGACGACTTGCGTGGGGGCCTGCCTGTGCGTCAACGCCAGCGTTTCCTGGTCGGCCTCATAACGTTCCTGCTTGAGCACGGCAATGACCGGCCAGCCCAGTTCCTCCACCACGGTTTTCAGAAACGGCCCGTTGGCATACCAGGAGTCCACCACGACCACATCAAAAAAGCGGGGCCCATAGGTGCGCCGCATCCGGCGCAACAGGCGCAACGCGGCCGCGCATTCCTCCTCCCCCTGGCGCATCGGCTCCACCTCCAAAATCACGCTCAACTGCGGACCGCTCAACTGGGCGTACACCTGTTTGTGATAATACTGCGTCTTTTGGTACGCCTTCCCGTGGGCGTCCTTGCAGGTGATTTCCCGCGTCAAACAATCCGTGCAGCAGCGGTGATCGCTGCAGAACTGCTCGTTGGCATCCAGGCTGACCGCCAGCAACCCGTTGCTTTTGTTGGCCTCAAAGGCCTTGCCGCGCTTGAGCTTGCGAATTATCCACCGGGCGACCCGGCGCAACGCTTCCGGGTCCATTTGGGCGCTGGCGTTCCCCAGCAAAGGATACCAAACTGGCCATGCCGGCTACTCTGTCAATCCTATCGGAGTGAGGGATTCCAATCCCCCGCTGGGTTGGGCGGCGGCGGGTGGTGCGTGCAACAATTCTGAAAGAATTGCGTCACCACAGGCCAGGGTTGGTTGCGGGGGCGAAGGGGGACGCACGGCCACCAAGAAATGGCGGGCCGGAATCCAACGGCTGGCCGACTGGGTCAAAACGCACCGTCACCTGAAGCTGGACCGGATGCTGGGAACGCTCCGGGCCAAGCTGCGGGGGACGTGGAATTACTATGGGGTGATCGGCAATCACCGCCGATTGCGGAGCTTTTACGACGCGACCTGCCGGGTGCTATACAAGTGGCTGAACCGGCGGAGTCAGCGCCCGAGTTTAACTTGGCCAGCGTTATACCGGTTGCTGGCGCGTTTCCACATTCAACGACCGTATATTGTGGAAAAGAATCAGCAGCGAATGCCTTGGCAGGGGGAACTGAGTTTTTGTCAGCGACTGTGGCCGTGTCCACCGTGGCTGAGGCCCCCCAAGACCCATGCGAGTGCGAGTTGACTTGAAGAGCCCGGTGCGGGAAAACCGCCCGCCGGGATCTGTGAGGGGGGCTCCGGGCAACCGGTGTCCCTACCTCGACAAAAATATGACGGAAGATGAACAGCGGAGAATACATAGAATACTGGGAAACCAACATGGCAAAAAAATTGGGGCGGAAGACAGGAGCTTTAAAGCTGTAATCCCCTGCTCTGGATGGAAACCTGAAGAAAAAACAAAATCGTGTCAGTTTTTGGTGGTTTTTTGCCTCGAATTCCTGTTTAGTCAGCAGCGTTCTCGCAAGAGAGCCTAAATTATATAACCGTGCAAACCGGATGGCAATGATTGGCCAAGTCCGGGAATTGGTGTATTGATGCTTGAAATTGCAGACTGAAAGCACATTAAGAACCTGTGTGGAAGCCGGGTGGAGCCCAAAAGGGGGCCCGCCGCCGGACAAGGCGATTGCTTTGCCTGAAGCGCTCCACCAGCTCAGTCAGCCCATCCTGGTATTGGAACAGGAGGGGCAATTCATTTTTGTGCCCGCTTCCGGTTCAGACTTGGTGACTGCGTTGATACCCCCCCATAGCTATCGCCTGGCCGGCTACCTGCCGCACCTGCCCTTAAAGAACTTGGGCGATCCCGCCTTCTGCCGGGATCATGGCCTGCGTTATGCGTATGTGGCGGGCGGGATGGCGAATGGGATTGCCTCGGTGGAGCTGGTGGAAACTCTGGCGCGCGCCGGCATGTTGGGCTTCTTTGGCGCGGCTGGTCTGGATATTGGCGTGATCGAATCCGCCATCCATCGGTTGCAACAAAACCTGCCCACGCAGTCCTTCGGTTTAAACCTCATTCACAGCCCGAATGAACCGGAGCATGAAGCCGCGACGGTCAGTCTCTATTTGCACCGGGGCATCCACTTGGCGGAAGCCGCCGCGTATCTCCGGTTGACCCTGCCCTTGGTGCGCTACCGCACCGCCGGAATCACACGCACCGCCGACGGACACGTCGTCACCCCGAATCGTATCATCGCCAAGGTGTCGCGGGTGGAGGTGGCCGCCCAATTTTTTGCGCCGCCCCCGGAGGAACTGCTGAATGAGTTGGTGCGCACCCGGGCACTGACCCAGGAACAGGCCTTCATGGCGGGCACGATTCCCATGGCCCAGGATGTCACCGCCGAGGCGGATTCCGCCGGGCACACGGATAACCGCCCGCTGGTGACATTGCTCCCCACGCTGCTCTGCCTGCGGGATCGCATGCAGCAGCACCATGATTTTGCGCAACCGTTGCGCGTCGGTGCCGCCGGCGGTTTATCCACGCCCACCGCGCTGGCGGCGGCATTTTCCATGGGAGCCGCCTATGTGGTGACCGGGTCCATCAACCAGGCCTGCGTGGAATCCGGGTCGTGCGAGATGGTTCGCGAATTACTCGCCCAAGTGGAGCAGGCGGATACCGCGATGGCCCCGGCGGCGGACATGTTTGAGATGGGCGTGAAGGTGCAAGTGCTCAAACGGGGGACGATGTTTCCAATGCGCGCGGCCAAGTTGTATGACCTTTACCGCGCCCATGCCAGCCTGGAAGCCATTCCGGAGGCGGATCGCGCCACGTTGGAGAAACAATTTTTCCGCAGCAGCCTGGCCGACACCTGGCAAAGCACCCGGACGTTCTTCCTGAAACGGGATCCCCGGCAGGTTGAGCGCGCCGAACGGGACCCCAAACATAAAATGGCGCTGGTGTTTCGAAGCTATCTGGGGTTGAGTTCCCGTTGGGCGAATGCCGGGGACCGAACGCGGGCGATGGATTTTCAGGTATGGTGCGGCCCGGCGATGGGCGCGTTTAATGAATGGGCGCGGGGAACGTGGATGGAAAAAGCCGCGAACCGGCAGGCGGCGCAGGTGGCGATGAACCTGCTGCACGGAGCGGCCTATCAACTGCGGGTGCAGACGTTGCGTTCGCAGGGGGTACAGATACCGGTTGGTTTGACACAATGTCCGCCGTTAACGGCGGAGGAGTTGCAGAAAGTTATAAAAAACGATGAGTGAGTCCGCGTCACTGGCCATAATTGGCATTAGTTGCATCTTTCCGAAATCGGATGATCTCCAGGCTTACTGGAGCACCATCAAGAACGGAGTGGATGCGATTACCCCGGTCCCGGAACGGACGCATTGGAAGGCGGAGGATTATTTCAACGCCGATCCCAAAGCGCCCGACCACACTTATGCGCAGCGCGGCGGTTTCATTTCACCGGTGCCGTTCAATCCCATGGAAGCCGGGATTGCCCCCAAGGATATCGAGGCCACCGATACCACTCAATTGCTAGGAATGGTTGCCGCCAAACAGGCGCTGGTGGATGCCGGGTATGGGGAGAAAGCGTTTGATCGCACGCGCACCAGCGTTATTCTGGGAGTGACCGGCGCGCTGGAATTGGTCATCCCGCTGGGTGCCCGGCTGGGGCATCCCATCTGGCGGCGCGCGTTGAAAGAGGCGGGGGTGGAGAAAATGGTGGCGGAGGACGTGGTTCAACGCATTTCCGATTCATACGTGGGCTGGCAGGAAAATTCATTCCCGGGACTGCTGGGAAATGTCGCCGCCGGACGCATCGCCAACCGGTTGGATTTGGGGGGAACCAATTGCGTGGTGGATGCCGCGTGCGCGAGTTCGATGGCGGCGCTGCACCTGGCCTGCATGGAATTGACCACCGGGCGGGCGGATATGGTCATCACCGGGGGCATTGACACGTTCAACGACATTTTCATGTACATGTGCTTCAGCAAGACGCCCGCGCTCTCGCCGTCGGGTGATGCGAAGCCATTTGATCGGAGCTGCGACGGCACCATCCTGGGTGAAGGACTGGGAATGCTGGTGCTCAAGCGGCTGGCCGACGCCGAACGGGATGGCGACAAAATTTATGCCGTGCTGCAAGGCATCGGCTCTTCGAGCGACGGCCGTGGCAACGCGATTTACGCGCCCCGCGCCGATGGCCAGAAGGAAGCGCTGCAACGCGCCTATGCCGACGCCAAGGTGTCCCCGGATTCCATTGATTTAGTGGAAGCCCACGGCACCGGCACCAAGGTGGGCGATGCGACTGAATTGCAGGCGCTGACCGAGGTGTATCGCGCCGCGCGCCCCGCAGGAAGCTGGGCGGCGCTGGGGTCGGTCAAATCCCAGATCGGACACAGCAAGGCGGCTGCCGGAGTCGCTGGCTTGATCAAGGCGGCGCTGGCCCTGCACCATAAAGTGCTGCCTCCCACCATCAAGGTCACACAACCAATTGACGAGGCGGCTCCGGGAAAATCGCCTTTTTACATCAACACGCAAAAGCGTCCCTGGTTGCCCAAAGCGGCGCATCCGCGCCGGGCCGGGGTCAGTGCGTTTGGTTTCGGTGGCACCAATTTTCACTGCGTCCTGGAAGAGCATGGGGTCGAGAAAACGCAGCCCGACTGGGATGGCAACGTGGAAATTGTCGCCTTCGGTGGCAACCGGCTGGAGGATCTCCGGGCCGAGATTGCCGGTTTTCCGGTGGATTTGCCGTGGAATGAATTCCGCCAACGCGCCCGCCAGGCCCGCCAGGCTTTCCAGAGTAGTGCCAAATTTCGCGTCTTGTTGCCGGTATCCAAAGAAACGGCATGGACAGCCCTGCGCGACTCCGCGTTGAAGATGTTGGAGCAGCATCCCGAAAAAACAAGTTGGGTATTGCCGAGCGGCGTGGCGTTTGGCTCCGGCGATAAACACGGGAAACTGGGAGCGTTATTCCCCGGGCAAGGTTCCCAGTATCCCGGCATGTTGCGCGATCTGGCCTGCCAATTCCCGGGCATGTTGACAGCCTTGACCGAAGCGAACCGGGTGTTCACCACCGAACAGCCCGAGCGAGGCGATGGCGCGCAACCGCTCAGTGATTTTATTTACCCGCATCCGGCGTTCACCGACGAAGCGAAACGGGCGCAAGAGGAAGCCCTGAAAGCCACGCAGGTGGCACAGCCGGCACTCGGAGCGGTCAGCCTTGGGGCATTGAACGTCGTCACCCTGTTTGGCGTGACGCCGGAAGCCGCTGCCGGGCACAGTTACGGGGAGTTGCTGGCGCTCTGCGGTGCCGGACGACTTACCCCGGAATCCCTGCATCAAATATCCAACGTGCGGGGCCGCCTGATGGCGAGCCGCAATGGGCATTCGGATCGCGGTGCGATGCTGGCGGTGCAAGCCACTGAAGAGGTGGTGACCAGCTACCTCAAGGAACAGAATTCCCCCCTCGTCATCGCCAATCGCAACTCGCCCAAGCAATTTGTGCTGGCTGGGCCAAGGGCAAATGTGGAGCAGGCGGCTGCCGAATTCACCAAACGTTCCATCCGCGCCCGGGTGCTGCCAGTGTCGGCGGCGTTCCACAGCGCGCTGGTGGCGGATGCCTGTGAACCGTTTGCGGCAGCGCTCAAAGAGGTCGCTTTCAGCCAGGCAAAAATTCCGGTGTATGCCAACAGCACGGCCAAGGCGTATCCCGATGGCGCCAAGCAGGCTCGTGAATTGCTGGCCAATCAGATTGTCAAACCGGTGGATTTCACGGCCCAGATTGAGACGATGTACGCGGATGGCGTCACCACGTTCCTCGAACTGGGACCGGGCCACGTGCTCAGCGACCTGGTGCAAGCGATCCTTCAGGGCCGCAACGTGGAAACCATTGCGTTGGACGCCTCGCGCGGAACGCGATCCGGCGTCTTCGATCTCGCCGCCGCCCTCTGCCGCCTGACCGCCCTCGGCCACGCGGTGGACTTGGCGCACTGGGAAAATTACACGAATGAAAAGACCATCGCCACCAGCGGAAAACCGAATTTGACCATCCCAATCAGCGGTGCCAATACGCGCACCCAACGAGCGACCCGCCCAGCCGTGGCGTCAGCACCGGTCACGAAACCAATTCCGTCACCCATGTCCGTCACTCCTTCCACCCCGGCCCCGATGGTGCCGTCCCAGTCAAGCGCGCCGCTAACGCCGGCGGCGTTACCGAAAACCGCCTTACCCTCGGACTTGGCCGCCGCCTTGCAGGTGGCGCAACAGGGGATGCTATCGCTGCAGAAATTACAGGAGCAAACCGCCCAATTGCACCGTCAATTCCTGGAAAACCAGGAATCGGCACGCCGCACGTTGGAGGCGCTTTTGCTTCAGCGCCGGGAATTATTAGATCCGTCCAGTGCCGGAACCCAGCGCAGCCCAGCGCCAGTTTTGCAGCCGCTGGCACCCAGTTCCGCGCCAGTGACCCAGCCCGTGGTTGTTTCCGCGCAACCGGCTCCGGCATCAGTGAAGCCGGAACCCAAGCCCACCACTGACACGTCTGTTCAAGCCTCCGCCGTGGCTCGCACGGTATTGGAAGTCGTGGCCGAAAAGACCGGGTATCCCGCCGAAATGCTCAACCTCGGCATGGGATTGGACAGTGATCTGGGGATTGACTCGATCAAACGCGTGGAGATCATGGCGACCTTGCGAGGCCGTCTGCCGGGTGCGCCGGAAATCAAACCGGAACATCTCGGCACGCTCCAAACCTTGCAACAGGTGGTGGATTTTCTCGCCGCCGGTCAGACCGCGACGGTTCCCGCCGTCCCGGTATCGTTAGCCGCTGTTTCCCCAGCCGCCGCCGTGGGATATGCGCACGCGAGTGACGTTTTGCTCAAGGTCGTGGCGGAAAAGACCGGCTATCCGGTCGAGATGCTGAACCTGGACATGGGGATGGATTCAGACCTTGGCGTGGACTCCATCAAGCGCGTGGAAATCATGGCCGCCGTCCGCGCCCAACTGCCATCCGCCCCCGAGATCAAACCGGAACATCTGGGCACCCTCCAAACCTTGAAACAGGTGGTGGAATTT
Source organism: Verrucomicrobiota bacterium (assembly GCA_037139415.1). Taxonomy (NCBI): domain Bacteria; kingdom Pseudomonadati; phylum Verrucomicrobiota; species Verrucomicrobiota bacterium. The sequence goes on from JBAXGN010000249.1 coordinate 7,213, forward strand.
CTTACGGCGGGTACAAAAGAAATCGCCGCGCCGACCGGCACGCCAGCGCCGGTGGTGCCAACTTCCGCAGTGAATTTTGGCACAGCCAGCGAAGTCCTGCTCAAAGTGGTGGCGGAAAAGACCGGCTATCCGGTCGAGATGCTAAACTTGGACATGGGGATGGATTCAGACCTCGGCGTGGACTCGATCAAGCGGGTGGAAATCATGGCCGCCGTCCGCGCCCAATTACCATCTGCTCCCGAGATCAAACCGGAACATCTGGGCACCCTCCAAACCTTGAAACAGGTGGTGGAATTTCTCACCGCCCGCCCGGAAAAATCGAGCTTGCCGGTCAAGGAATCCGCGCCCGGCTCCACCAAGCCTGCGGCTCCAATCCTTTGCGCTCCAGCAAACCTGGAACTGAATCGGCAGGTTGTCCGGCCGATGGAACTGCATAATGGGGATGCGCGGACCGCCATCACCCTCCCGCGCCATGCGCTATTTTGGGTGACGGAAGACGGATCCGGTCTGGCCGAGGCAATTGAGAAACAGCTCAAGCAGATGGGCTATATGGCCCAGCGCGGCACCCCCGCCGAACTGATGGCCAGCAAACAGGATCATCCCTCCGGAGTGGTACTCCTCTGGCCTGCCGCCCGGGCCTCGGACACGTTGTTAAAAGAGTCGTTCCGCTTGATCCAGATGGCCAGCCCGACGCTGCGCAAATCGAAGAAAGGCACGCCCGGCATTCTGGTATCGGTCTCGCGTTTGGACGGCGTATTTGGGTTTGGCACCCTCAATGGCAAGAGTGATCCCGTCAGCGGCGGATTGGCTGGACTGATCAAAACCGCCCGGCACGAATGGCCCGAAGTCCATTGCAAGGCCATTGATTTGGACGCCGAAACCTGCATCGGAGCGGAGATGGCAGAACGGATTGTGGAGGAAATGTTCCGCACCGGTCCGGTGGAGGTGGGATTGGCCGGCAAAGGCCGGTTTGGGCTGCACTTGGAGACGGTACCGTTTTCCAACAACGGCAACGGGAATACGCCGGTGCTGAAGCAGGGCGATGTAATTGTGGTCACCGGCGGTGCGCGCGGCATTACAGCGGCGGCCACGTTGCAGTTGGCCCAGATGCACCGTCCACAACTTGTGCTGCTGGGCCGCAGCCAGCTTACCGAAAGCGAGCCGGAATGGCTGGCTGGAATCACGGACGAAATGGCCGTCAAAAAGGCCTTGGTGGTCCACGCCAATGGTGACCGTGCCCCAAAGGTGATTGAGGCCAGGTTCCGGGACGTGATGGCGCAACGGGAGATTCGCGAGCAACTGCGCAAAATCCAAGTTTCGGGTGCGCAAGCCCGTTATCGCGCAGTGGATGTTCGCAACACTGCCGAGGTTAAAACGTTGCTGGATGAAATTCGCCGGGAACTCGGCCCCGTCAAAGGCCTGATCCACGGGGCCGGCGTGCTGGCCGACCGCCGCATTGAAGACAAGACCGAGGAACAGTTTGAACTGGTGTACAGCACCAAAGTTTCCGGCCTGAAGAACCTGCTGGCCGCAGTGACGGCGGATGAACTGAAACTTCTGGCGCTGTTCTCCTCCTATACCGGGCGCTTTGGCCGCACCGGCCAGGTGGATTACGCGGCGGCCAATGAAGTGATGAATAAAATCGCGCAGGTTGAATCGCGACGCCGTCCGCAATGCCGGGTGGTTTCATTCAACTGGGGGCCGTGGAATGGTGGCATGGTCTCCGAAGGGCTGCGCAAAATATTTGAGAGCGAGGGTGTCGGACTGATTGAACCGGATGCCGGAGCGCAATTTTTCGTCCGCGAGGTATCCACTCACGGGGATCATTCCGTCGAGGTGCTGGCGCTGGCGCCCGCCCCCAGCCATAAGGGCAACGGGAACGGGAACGGCAATGGTTTCCATGGCGCGGTGTCATCAGCGACGCCCAACGTGGCGTTTGAGCGCGAGGTCAGCGTGCAGTCGCTCCCTTGCCTGGCATCACATGT
>JBAXGN010000250.1 GCA_037139415.1 Verrucomicrobiota bacterium
CCATGACTGATTCATTTCATTCAGTTAGATGCACCGGACTTGCTTGGCGCACCAATTGAGCCACTTCTTAATTGAGTGCTTTTTGTTAATTGGTCACGTCTTTGATACTCCGAAAGATGATCCAATGCACCCTGAGGAAGTCAAGCTCACCGAATTTCCAAGCATGGCTCGCCATAAAGAAAAGTGGTATCCCCCATTATATCGTGGTGGCTTGGCATTTGGCGAGGTGCGCGTCGTCGGAGTTACAGCCGTTGAGGACGGCAAAGACCTGCGAGTTCCGAATCTCGCTGGAGCGGCTGTGGTGAAGGCAGTTATGGCAGAGAAAAACTGTCTTGGGCCGAATAAACAGAGGTGTCGTGGGCCGCGACTTCTCTGTGAAGTCGGTTTTGAGAAAAACTTTGGGCCGGACATCCAGAGATATTTCCGAAAGGTTACGGATGAAACAGGCGAACTTCTTTGGCCGGCTTTCATTTACAACCTCAGCAACAACCCCAGCAACGAGATGTTTGAATTCTTAAAGCTTTGGAGTCCAGCGGTGGCGCTATGGAAATCGAAGCGCGGGCATAAAGCGTTTGAGCATTATGATGAATTTCTAAAGCCCCTTGTGCGATCGTTTTTATGCTGGGCGGACATTGCTGGTTGCGCCACCGAAGCCCGCGAAAAAGCCCGTGTGTGGGTCAGCGCCAATCTGTCGAATGATTTGGTCGAGGCCTATATGCAGCAATAATGGCGGATACCGAAATGTCCAACAACACGGGTGTAATTACTTACGTATGACCAAGTATTTTCCGCAATGGACCCGCCGCGTGGCGAAGGATGGCTCGGGCCGCAATCCGCTCGGCCTGTCCCACGTGTCCGATGCACTCACTGGTTAATTCCCATATGTTTTGCCCTTTCCTCACCGATCTCGACTCCCGCGCTGCCGTAAAAGGATCTCGCGATCCGCTAGGTATCCATCCCAGCAGTGGCTCTTCAAACTATTGGCCGGTGCGCGAACGCAGGTACTGATTACGGTTCGTGCCCATCGGGACCGCCACATTCACAGGAGTTCCGTTGAAGTAGTTCGTCAGTACCGGCTGCCAGGTCTCCAGATCGGGGGAGGCTTCGACCACAATGATCCCCGCGCCTGGCGGGCAGTTCAACCGGAGGTGGAAGTTGCCGTTGGTGAAGGCTGCGCCCGCGCCGCCGAACCGGAAGCTGGTGTTGGTAGCGGACAGCAGCACGGTCAAACTCGCCACCCGGCTGGTCACGCTGCCGGCCAGGTTGGTAATCAACACGCTGTATTGACCCGCCTGGTTGGTTTGCACGCTCCCTAACACATAATTGCTGTTCACCGCCCCACCGACCGCTAAACCGTCCTTGAACCATTGATAGCTCAGCGGCGCGGTGCCGGCGGCGGACACGCTGAAGGTCGCGTTCGAGGTTGCCACCGTGGTCAGGCTCAGCGGTTGCGTCGTGATGGTCGGGGGTAGCACAAGCGTCAGCATCGCCACCGCGCTGGTCACCGAACCATAGCTATCGGTCACCACCACGTCATAATTACCCGCGTTGCCGACCTGAACGTTGGTGAGCGCGAGCGTGGCATTAGTGGCCTGGGCTACAGCCCCGCCGTTCAACCGCCATTGGTAACTGAGCGGCTGAGCGCCCCACGCCGTAACGTTGAAGGCAGCGTTGCTGCCGACCCCGACCAGCAGACCCTGCGGCGGAGCCACGATGCTGGGCAGGCCCAGCAACTGCCCCTTCCGCAGCGTGTTGTTCGAGTAGTCCGTCACGTACAGGTTGCCCGAGCCGTCCACGGCGATGCCTTCCGGCGCCCAAAACTGGGCATTGGCCCCGGTCCCATCCGAACTCCCGGCGGCGCTGGCCAAACCGCCCACGGTGCTTGCGGTCCCGCCCGGCGTCAGTTTCCGGATGGTCTGGTTGCCGGTGTCGGCCACATACAGGCTGCCGGTAACATCCACCGCCACGCCCGAGGGCGAGTAGAACCGGGCCGCGCTACCGGTTCCGTCGGCACTGCCACTGTTGCCGGACGATCCGGCCACGGTCGTCACGACTCCGCCGGGCGCAATTCTACGAATAGTGTGGTTGCCGGTGTCGGCCACATAGAGGTTGCCGACAGCGTCCACCGCCACGCCCGAGGGGTTGTAAAAGCGCGCGACGGCATTTGTCCCATCCGCACTGCCGGGATTGGCCGCCGAGCCCGCCACGGTGCTGACCACGCCGGCCGGCGTGATCAGGCGGATCGTGTGGTTGGCGGTGTCGGCCACATAGACGTTGGTCGCGCTATCCACGGCGACCCCTGACGGATTGTAAAACCGAGCCAAACCCGCCGGGCCGTCGGTGCTTCCGTTGGTGCCGGGAATGCCCGCGTAGGTGCTCACAACTCCGGCGGGGGTGATCTTGCGAATGGTGTGGTTGGCGGCATCGGCCACATAAAGGTTGGTCGCGCCATCCACCGCCACCCCACGCGGGAAGAAGAATCTCGCCGAGTTGCTCGTCCCATTGGCACTGCCCAAAATGCCCGCCAGGCCCGCCAGGGTGGTCACGCCGCCAGCCGGGGTCGCCTTGCGAAGGGTGTAATTCACTGAGTCGGAGAAATAAACATTCCCCGCGCCGTCCAGCGCCACGCCGTAAGGGGCGTTGAGCCGGGCATTCGTGCCGGCGGCGTCGATGCTGCCGTAGGTTCCCGTCAAGCCGGCGAGGGTCGTGAAGTTGTAACCTTGCAACAGGACGGTCAGAGTGGCGACGGTGCTGGTGACGGTGCCATAGGCATTGGTGACCACCACCGTGTAACCGCCCGCGTGGCTCAAGGCCAAGGACTGGAGGCTGAGAGTTGAATTGGTGGCCGTGGGAATGGCCGAACCATTTTGGTACCACTGATAGCTGAGCGGCGCGGCTCCAAGCGCACCCACGCTGAAGCTTGCGGAACTGCCAATCAGGTCAGACCGACTGAGCGGTTGCGTGGTGATCGAGGGCGGCACGTGGAGCGTGATGACGAAGGTATTGGTGGCCTTGTCGAGGCCGCCGTTGGCCGTGCCGCCATTGTCCTGGGCCACAACGGCGATGGTGGAGAAACCTTCGGTATTGAACACGGGGGTGAAGGTCAAGGTGCCGCTGAGATCCAGCGCGGGCTGGACATTAAACAGGGCGGGCGTGCTAGCGGTGACGGTGTAGCCCAGAAGGGTTTGGTTGGTTTCATTCGGGGCGCCGAAGCTGGCCACGGTCGCAAAGCCGGGCACGGTCACCGGGGTGCCGTTCGCCTGGACGGCTAAATTGTTCGTGGCAAAGGTGATGATCGGCGGATCGTTCACCGGCGTCACCGTTACGGTGAAGGAGTTGGTCGCCTTGTCCACGCCGCCGTTGGCGGTACCACCGTTGTCCTGGGCCATGATCGTGACGGTGGCGACGCCGTTGGCATTGGTGGCGGTGGTGAAGGTCAGGGTGCCGTTCAAAGCCAGCGCTGGTTGCACGGAGAAGAGCGAGGGGTTGCTAACACTCAGCACCGTCAGGTTGGTGACGCTCTGGGCGCTTTCGTTGGCCGGGCCGCGCGAGGTGCTGACCAAACCGGGCACAGTCACCGCGCTGGCATCTTCGAGGACCACCACGTTGTTCGAGGCCAAGGTGATGATCGGCGGGTCGTTCACTGGCGTGAGAGTGATCGTGAACGTGTTGGTCGTCTTGTCCAAGCCGCCGTAGGCCGTCCCGCCATTATCCTGGGCCACCACGGTTACGGCGGTGACACCGTTGGCGTTGGTCGTGGTAGTAAAAGTTAGGGTACCGTTCACATCCAGCGCTGGCTGGACACTAAACAAGGTGGACACATTCACGGTGACAGTGTAGCCCAAGAGGGTTTGGTTGGTTTCATTCGCCCCATAACTGGTCACGGTGGCAAAGCTGGGGACGGTTACGGAGCCGGCATCTTCAAGCACGACCACGTTATTCGTGGCGAGGCCGATAATCGGCGGGTCATTCACTGGCGTGATGGTGATGGTAAATTTCCAGGGTGCGCTTGTGTTCATGCCGCCGTTGGCGGTGCCACCATTGTCTTTGGCATAGACGGTCACGGTAGCCACGCCGTAGCGGTTGGTGGCTGGAGTATAAGTAAGGGTGCCACTGGGGCTGATGGCGGGTTGGGCGCTAAAGAGGCCGGGGGTATCGTTGGTGACCACGAAACTCACTGTTTGCGCGGATTCGTTCGCCGGCCCCGGGGAAATATTGGTCACGGCGTTCGGGAGGCTTTGCGGGCCGCTATCTTCCGTCACTCCCACACCCATGACGTTGGTCACAATGGCCAAACTGTGGAACATGCCTGCGGCAACCGCGAGGATTCCCCCCTGAGCCCCTGCCGGAACTGATATTTGGCCGAGACTATTGTCGCCCCAACCAATCGCCGAGCCGTCATTTTTAAGCGCCAAACTGAACGCATTGCCGGCCGCAATCGCCACCACCCCACTCAAGCCACTGGGCATCGTTGCCGAGCTATAAGCATCCCCCCAAACCACGACGGTTCCGTCACTCCTGAGCGCCAGACTGCGTTGCCCGCCCGCTGCAATGGCCACGACGCCGCTAAGCGCCCCCGCTGGCACATTCGTCTGCCCATAGGTAGGGTCGCCCCAGGCCACCACAGAACCGTCGCTCCGGAGCGCCAGACTGTGATGATACCCTCCGGCCACCGCCACTACCCCGCTTTGGGCCCCTACGGGAACCGTGGTCTGACCAGCGGAGTTATCGCCCCAGGCTACGACGGAGCCGTCGCTCTTGAGCGCCAGGTTATGTAAGCCACCCGCTGCAATGGCCGTCACCCCACTTTGGGCCCCCGGCGGAACGTTGGTTTGGCCCACACTATTATCCCCCCAGGCCACGACCGCTCCGTTGGTCTTAAGCGCCAGACTGTGGTATTCTCCGGCCGCGATGGCCAGCACGCCACTTTGCGCCGGAATCGGCACTTCCGCCTGCCCGAAATAATTGTGCCCCCACGCCACAACCATGCCGTTGGTCTTGAGGGCCAGACTGAAGCCCCAACCCGCCGCGAGGGATGCGACACCGCTGGGTGCCATGACCGGAAAATCCGTCTGTCCAAAGTAATCGTAACCCCAACCCAGGATCGAGCCATCGCTCTTGAGCGCCAGAATATGTTGACCACCTGCCGCGATGGCCACGACCCCACTCTGCGCCCCGGTTGGCACATGGCTGTAATTGCCCCACACCACCACGGCACCGTCATTTCTGAGCGCCACGCTGAACTGCATGCCGGCGGCGACGGCCAGCACCCCGCTTTGGGCCGCTGCCGGTACCCCCGTCTGGCCGAAGGAATTATCCCCCCACGCCACGATCGAACCGTCTGCCTTGAGGGCCAGGCAGTGATTATGGCCTGCCGCGATGGCCCCCACTCCGCTCAGCGCCCCTGCTGGCACATTCGTCTGGCCGACGGAATTGTCTCCCCACGCCACCACGGAACCGTCATTTCTAAGCGCCAGACTAAAATTATAACCCGCAGCGATCGCCACCACTCCGCTCTGCGCCCCCGGCGGCACATTCGTCTGGCCTGCGGAATTATCCCCCCACGCGATCACCGCCCCATTGGTCTTGAGCGCCAGGCAGTGCAGCCAACCGGCTGCGATAGCCATGATGCCGCTCTGGGCTCCAACCGGCACATTCGTCTGGCCAACGGAATTCTTACCCCAGGCTACTACCGCCCCATTGGTCTTGAGCGCCAAGAGGAATTGCATGCCCGCCGCGACCGCCTTCACGCCCTTCTGGGCCCCGGCTGGAACCGTAGTCTGACCGTAGGTGTTGTCGCCTAAGGCCAGCAGGGAACCGTCGTTCTTGATGGCCAAGCTATTATACCCGCCTGCCGCCAGGTTGGTGAAGGTGACCCCTGGCGGTAGAAATTGAGATTGATTGTCACTGTTGTCTCCCCAGCCAATGACTTGGCTCGGCTGCAGGCCTGGACTCCCTATGCCCGGCTTGAAACTTGGCGGGTCATTGACCGGGAGCACGGTAAGGGTGAACGTGTTGGTCGCCTTATCCATGCCACCGTAGGCCGTGCCGCCGCTGTCCTGTGAAACCACGGTTACCGTCGTAACGCCGTTGGCGTTAGTGGCGGTAGTAAAGGTCAGGGTGCCGTTCAAGGCGAGCGCCGGCTGAACACTGAACAGGGCGGGCGCGTCCGCCGTGAGCGTGTAACCCAGGAGGGTTTGGTTGGTTTCATTGGCCCCATAACTGGTCACGGTAGCGAAACTCGGGACGGACACGGAGCCGGCGTCTTCGAGCACCACCAGGTTGTTCGTGGCCAGGGCAATCATCGGCGGATCATTTACCGGCGTGATGGTAATGGTAAAGGTCTGCGGGGCGCTGGTGTCCACGCCGCCATTGGCAGTGCCGCCGTTGTCCTTGGCATAGACGGTGACCGTGGCTACGCCGAAGGTATTGGTGGGCGTGTAGGTCAGCGTGCCACTGGGGCTGATCGCGGGCTGGACGCCAAAGAGGCTAGGGGTATCATTCGTGACGATGAAAGTCACGGTTTGCGTGGCTTCATCCAGGGGGCCGGGAGAGATATTGGTCACGGCGTTCGGAAGGGTCTGCGGGCCGCTGTCTTCGGCAATGGTTGAGCTCAGGGCCACTACGGAGGTGTTGGTTACCACTGCCAAGCTGGTGAAGCCCCCTGCGGCTACCGCAACCACGTTGCTGAGGCCGACCGGAACGGTGGTCTGGCCTTGCCCATTGTACCCGCAAGCCACTACCGTTCCGTTATTCTTCAAAGCCAGACTATGCCAGTAGCCCGCCCCCACGGCCACCACGTTGCTCAGCCCAGCCGGAACCGTCATGGGGACGTAAGCTGAACCATTGTAGTATTGACCCCAGGCCACCACCGTCCCGTCGCGCTTCACAGCCAGGCTATAAAAATCCCCTGCTGCTACCGACACCACGTTGCTCAGCCCGGCCGGAACGGTTGTCGCCCCATAGCTATTGTCCCCCCAAGCCACTACCGTTCCGTCATTCTTCAAAGCCAGGCTATGCCAGTAGCCCGCCCCCACGGCCACCACGTTGCTCAGGCCGACAGGAACGGTTGTCTCCCCATAGCCATTGTACCCCCAAGCCACTACCGTTCCGTCATTCTTCAAAGCCAGGCTATGCCAGTAGCTCGCCCCCACGGCCACCACGTTGCTCAGGCCGACAGGAACCGTCATGGGGACGTAAGCTGAACCATTGTAGTATTGACCCCAGGCCACTACCGTCCCGTCGCACTTCAAAGCCAGGCTATGTAAATTACCCGCACCCAGCGCCACCACGTTGCTCAGCCCGGCCGGAACGGTGGTCTGGCCATACCCATTGTCCCCCCAAGCCATCACCGTTCCGTCGGTTTTCAAAGCCAGAGTATGACTAGAACCTTCCGCCACCGCCACCACGTTGCTTAGTCCGCCCGGCACGAATGTTTCGCCATAGGTATTATCACCCCAAGCCACCAGCGTTCCGTCGCTCTTCAATACCAAATTATGCAACGACCCGGAGGCCACCGCCACCACGTTGCTCAAGCCGACCGGAACGGTGGTCTGGCCTTGCCAATTGTACCCCCAAGCCACCACCGTCCCGTCATTCTTCAAGGCCAGACTGTGAGCGTCCCCCGCGGATACCGCCACCACGTTGCTCAGGCCGACCAGAGCGGTGGTCTGGCCAGAGCTATTATCACCCCAAGCCACCACCGTCCCATCGTTCTTCAAAGCTAGGTTATGATAACCCCCTGCGGCAACTGCCACCACGTTGCTCAGGCCGACCGGAACGGTGGTCTGGCCAGAGTTATTATCACCCCAAGCCACCACCGTCCCATCGTTCTTCAAAGCCAGGTTATGATAACCCCCTGCGGCAACTGCCACTACGTTACTCAGCCCGGACGGGACGGTGGTCTCGCCGAACCAGTTCTCTCCCCAGGCGACCACTGTTCCGTCGGCCCTCAAGGCCAGGCTATGATAAAACCCCACGGCCACCGCCAGCACATTGCTCAACCCGTCCGGAACGGTGGCCTCGTCGTACGAGTTGTCACCCCAGGCGACCACTGTTCCGTCGGCCCTCACGGCCAGGCTATGATAATACCCCGCGGCCATCGCAACCACATTGCTCAACCCGTCCAAAACGGTTGGATCGTAGAAATTACCCCACGCCACTACCGTGCCGTTACTCTTCACTGCCAGGCTGCAAAGCCCCCCCGCCGCCACTCTGGCAAATGACCCATTCGCTCCGGTTGGCAAAATCTGATTTCCCCAGCTCACCAACGTGGTGGAGGCCCCTGCTGTAAAATAATTCCCATTTAGGGTAAACGAGGGCGGGTCGTTCACCGGCGCGATGCTAATCGTGAAGGTGTTGGTCGCCTTATCCACCCCGCCGTAGGCCGTGCCGCCGTTGTCCTGCGAGACCACGGTCACCGTGGTGACGCCATTGGCATTGGTGGCAGGGGTGAAAGTTAAGGTGCCAGCCAGACTGAGCGCGGGCGGTACGCTGAAGAGCGCGGGGGCATCGGCGGTAAGCGTGTAGCCCAGGATGCTTTGATTGGTCTCGTTCGGCGCGCCATAGCTGGATACGGTGACGAAGCCGAGCACGGTAACGACACCGGCATCTTCCAGCACGGTCACGTTGTTCGAGGCCAGGGTAATCACGGGCGGGTCATTCACCGGAATGACGGTGAGGGTGAAGGCGTTCGTCGTCGAATCAATCCCACCGTTAGCGGTGCCGCCGTTGTCCTGGGCCATGATCGTCACGGTGGCCGCGCCGTTGGCGTTGGTGGCGGTGGTGAAGGTCAGAGTGCCGTTCAGGGCCAGCGCGGGTTGCACCGAGAAGAGGGAGGGATTGCTGACACTCAGGACCGTCAGGTTGGTCACGCTCTGGGCGCTCTCATTGGCCGGCCCGGGCGAAGTGGTGACGAATCCGGGCACAGCCGTCACGCCAGCGTCCTCCAGCACCAAGACGTTGTTTGAGGCCAAGGTGATCACCGGCGGATCATTCACCGGGGTGACGCTGATGGTGAAGGCATTGGTCGCCTTGTCCACGCCACCGTTGGCAGTACCACCGCTGTCCTGCGAGACCACGGTTACGGTGGCGACGCCGTTGGCGTTGGGGGCGGTGGTAA
>JBAXGN010000251.1 GCA_037139415.1 Verrucomicrobiota bacterium
AAAGCCATCGCCGAAAGTACCAAAGGAGAATCCAAAAAGAAAATCCCAAGGGGATTCCGGCCTCCAGCCCAGGGTTGGCCGTTGGGGGCAAAGGGGAACGGGCCTATCATAAGTCCACGCCGCCAGAGAGGATAAACCCTGTAGGGGTTTCGGCCTTTGGTCCCGCCGCAGCCCATTGCCACAACCCCTTCAGGGTTGGGGAATTAACGAACCGCCAAACCCAGGGTGGCTCGTGCCTCGCTGCTGGGCTGGAGGACACAACTCCGTTGGAGTTGCCGCCCGCATCCCGGAGGGGATGATAGAAATTAGCCAATCGCCCAGGTAGATCGGGAGAATCCCAAGGGGATTCCGGCCTCCAGCCCAGGATTGGACCGTTGAGGGAAAAGGGGAACGGGCCTATCCTGGGTCCCAACCGCCAGAGAGGATAAACCCTGTAGGGGTTTCGGCCTTTGGTCCCGTCGGGATGCCAGAAACCATGCCCGGATCAATGCCGTTTTGCAATTGACCGGCGGGGCCTTTTTAGGGATGGTCGGTGCCATGATAACAAACTGGCACCCGAAAACAATGGACGGGAAGGGCGTTCAAGAAGACTGGTAGTCGTCATCACGTCCTATGTTTGGCGGGAAACCTAAGCCAATAGAGCAGACCACAGCCAAAGACATTTGGTGTGCGGCGTTTTTTGGCTCGCTGATTGGCAGCGGTATTTTTGTCGGTTCATTTTTCAGCAAGCAGCCGGAGTGGTTCTTGTGGGTCATTCGCTGCTTTTGTGCAGTATGGTTGGTTGGCTGGTGGCGGGGCATCTTCCGTTGGCGTCGCCATTTGGCCGAATATCAGAGACAGAAATGCAATCATTGACGGCTAACAAGATCACTGGACCGAACGCGGACGGGCCACGTCAGTTTCCAAACCCGACGTCACTGGCCGCCCGCGTCGGTCAGTTCTACCGTTAGATCGCATGATCACACTACAGAAGTACATAATGGTGATTTTGTCGTTACTGATTCTCATGGCTGGCTGTTCATCTCCACCACGCCATCTTAGGATGACACGCTTGGATCGAGTTGTAATTAGTGATCCAGTGTCAGCCTTCACGAATGCTTCGTCGCAGGCAAGCGCACCGATCACCCTCAAGCCGGGCGCGTATTATTTTGAATTCGATGGTCATCAGGCCTTCCTCTTTGGGCGCAATCCCACGGGTTGGAAGGTGGCACAGTTCGAGCCGTTGCTGGGCTGGGCGCGCGAGTCTGGTGAAAGAATTGCCCGCATTCATATCACAGTAGGCATGGTTCCCAAGGGGGCGCCGGGGAAGCTGGATGAAGCCTGGGCAAGGCAATGGGAACAGGTGTTTCTCCTGGCGGCCAGCAACGGGGTGCAGGTGTTGCCAGTATTTGATGCTTGGGCGCGTTGGAATGATGGCAGCACGGGAGGCGCGCCAGCAGAGTGGCTCCAATGGAAATCGAATCCCCACAACCGCGCATTGGGCGGCTCCGCCAGCCATCCCGGGGAATTGCTCAAGGATACCGAATGCCGCAAGCTCTGGCTGGCTTGGGCCGCGCAACTGGTCGAGCGCTGGCAGGCTTTGCCGAATATTTGCGCCTGGGAGATCTTCTCCGAACTGGATCTGGTGACTGGCGCGAACGAGGCGGCGGCGCTGGAGTTTGCCAGCCAAGCCGCTGCCGTCATCCGTCGAGCGGATCCGCGTCGTCGGCCAGTCACCGCCTCGCTTTCTGGGATGGAGGAGTGGCCGAAACTTTTTGCCAGTGACGCCTTGGATATTATTCAGGTGCATCCCTACGCCAGCGATCCGCGCTTCAAGGGTCAGTTGGATGAGATGATCCTTGGGTCGGTGCGGGCACGTCTGAAGACGTATGCCAAGCCGGTCTTGATCGGGGAATCCGGACTGGCTGCGGTGCTGGATGCTCCGAGTAAGCAAACCAGGTTGGTCGGTTCACCGGCGGCGCAGATGGGTATTCGAAACGCCATCTGGGCGGCGATTGTTTCCGGTGCGATGACGGGCCGCATGTTGTGGTGGGAAGACGGCTATGACCTATACTCCAAGGAAGACCTGCGCACACCGTACCGTCATGCCGCCAGTTCCGCGGCGAAGTTTGTGGCGGACGTTGATTTTTCTGGATTCCAGCCGGTGGAAGCGACGTTGCCGGGGGAACTTTTCGGGGGTGCCATTGGAAATGAGAAAATAGTGTTGGGCTGGTTTCGTGACGCGCGATGTCGAGCACCCGACTGGGCGGTGCGAAACATTACGACGCAAGTTGTCCAACTCAAACTGCCGGGGAACAACGCCGAATGGCGGGCGGAGTTTTACGATACCACGGATGGCAAAATCATGGGAGCCAGGCGTGTGCGCACCGTGTCGGGTTTGACGACCGTCCCGCTGCCGCCCTTTGCGGGGGCCGTTGCCCTCAAGCTTGTTCATTTGCAAAACCAGTCCGGGTCAAATTGATCTGGTAAAGCTCCTTTGATACGGCGCATCAACATATTTAAACTCCAGCGGAAGCCAGAAACCCACCGTCCACAGGCACAGTTATACCGGTGACAAAGCCGGCGGCTTCGTCATCCAGTAGCCAGCAAACACTCCCGATTAAATCGGCGGCTGCCCCAAAGCGTTTCATAGGGGTGTGGTTCAGCACGTTGTTACCGCGTTGGGTGGGGCGCCCTTGTTCATCCAATAGAATCTTGCGGCTGCGATCATTAAGAAAAAATCCTGGAGCCACCGCGTTTACCCGAATGCCGGCCGGAGCCAGGTACGCCGCCAGCCATTGAGTGAAATTGACCACACCGGCCTTGGCCATGCCGTATGCCGGTACCCGCGAAAGCGGGCGGGTGCTGTTCATGGAGGCAAAGTTCAAAATGCCACCCCGCCCTAAGCCAGCCATTTCGCGGCCAAAGACCTGGCACGGGATGACGGTGCCCATGGTGTTGATCCGCAGGACATCCAGGTAACGGTTTGGATCCAGGTTGAAAAAGCCGCGCAACGTCTCCGGTTTGGGCGCGGCGATCTCATCCGGTACAAACTCCGTGGTGGTAGTCACCGCCTCCATCTGGTTGCCCCCGGCGCTATTGATCAGGAACGCGCACGGTCCCAGTTCAGCCGTGATCTGCTGCCGGGTTAGCTCGAGTCCCGCAGTATCGGTTACATCCACGGCATACGACCTGGCGGTGCCGCCATCGGCACGGATGGCGGTTGAGACCGTCTCCAGTTTTTCCAAGGTGCGCCCAAGCAGCGCGACGCGGGCTCCACGCCGGGCCAGTTCCACGGCAATGGCCGAGCCAAGAGTTCCGCCCGCACCCGTGACGACCGCCGTTTTATTTTGAAAAAATGAGGTATGCATAATTGTTTCAGAGTTCATAACAAAAACCAGCGCCGGGCGTTTTCATAAGCAATATCCCGGACATAACGGCCCAGCAGCGCTTCATCCAGAGGCATCAGGCCCGATTCGACCTGTTCGCCAAGGAAATCGCACAGCACCCGCCGAAAATATTCATGACGCGTCATGGAAAGTAAGCTGCGGGAATCCGTGGTCATGCCAATGAACGCTGACAGCAGACCGTAATTTGCAGTTGCTTCAAGTTGTTGGCGAATGCCCCAGGCGTGATCATTATACCACCAGGCCGGTCCAAATTGAATTTTCCCACGGATGCCGTCTTCAGCATAAGCGCCAGTCAAGGTGGCCAAGGCGGCATTATCCGCAGGATTTAACGGATAAAGAATGGTGCGTGGCAGGGCCGATTGTTGTTCCAGATCGTCAAAGAATCGGCATAGGCTATGGATGTTGCTGGTTTTACCAATGCCCGCATACCCGCCGGCGGGGCCGGCTAGTTTACGCAACCGGGTGCTGGTGTCTCGCTGGGCACCGAGGTGCAGTTGCATCGCCCAACCGCGCCGGCCATATTCACCGCCAAGGAAAAGCAGCAGTCCGGATTTGAGTCGCCCAAAATCCTCTGGGGAAAGCGCGCCACCGGAAATCCTGCGGTTGAACAAGGCGGCAGTCTCATTTTCGGCAGAAACCAGATAATAAAAATCGTCCAGCGCGTGATCGGCCAGCCGGCAGCCCAACTGATGAAAGACGTCGAGTCGTTGAAGCACCGCTTGCCTAAATGTGGCGAAGGAATTGATGACGGTTCCCGTGGTGGTTCCAAGCTGTGCAAGCCAAACGGGATACGTTGTCGCTTCAATGGCCAGGAGGTCATCGCCGCGCAAGGATGGCAGCACGCGCGTGGCAAAATCGGTTTTCGCCAGACACGCATGCGTCTGGAGGTCGTCGGTTAACCGATCCGAGGTGCAGAGGCACTCCACATTTGTCTGCTGAATGAGCCCGCGAGCCGAGCAGGTCTGTGAACGCAGGCAGTCATTTGCGTGATGCCAGATTTTATCCGCCGTGACGGGGGAGAGCATTTCGGAAATACCAAAGTAGCGCTGCAACTCGAGGGCGGACCAGTGGAAGAGCGGATTACCGAGCGTCTGTGGGACGGTGGCCGCCCAGGCATCGAATTTTTCGCGGTCGCCGGCGTTTCCAGTGATGAAGCGTTCCGGCACACCCGCAATCCGCATGGCCCGATGCTTATAGGGATCATTGACCAGCCAGAGCTGGGCAAGGTTATCGAATGAGCGATCCGTGGCCAGGTCACCAGCAACCAGATGACAATGGTAGTCAATGATCGGCAGTGCTTTGGCGTGCTCATGAAACAGACGCTGCGCAGTCCGCGTTTTCAACAGGAAATGATCGTGGATCAGTTTGTTCATGGTTGGGCTCCCATATCCGGGCGGGTCGGTTTTACCTGGCGTGCCTGTTCCAATACCTCTTGAGTGCGTTTTAAGGTTGCCGATATATTCAGTTTTTTACAGCCGCGGTACCAGTTTTCCCATTCGCCACGGCAATAGCGCTCTGCCAGGCTGGGAATCCGGGCAAAGGCTGCCTCGGCTTGCGCCAGCGCATCAATGCAAGCGGAGTGGTTGTCCAGATCCAGAGCTTCGTGCGCAATTTCAACGTGTTCCAGCCACGAGCAGGTTTGAACCATGATGGCGCCTGGGTAGATCAAATTATCGTTAAGAAAGAACGCCTCGGTTTCCGGGAGTGCGGCAGCGGCAGATCGCGCATGGAGCAGCGCCAAGGTCAGACCGGCTTTTTGGGCTGCCAGCCGCTTGATGGTCTCGCGCCGGCCAAGGCTGCGCGGGTGCATGTCGTTTAGCCCGGACCAGAAGGCATCAGCCTTCGCCAGGGATACGCGTTCTGTGGCTTGGTGCTGGCGATTCACCTGTTGGTTCTTTTCCGGTTCGGCATCCCGGCCAATTTTATTTCCTTTCAGGTTTTTGGCGAGTTGTCCGAGCACGGTGTTGCCCGCACCGAACATCTGACCGTCCATCAGAAACGGCACTTGCTGCGCGTCGTGAATCTGCCAGGCGTTGAAATAGACCTGATAGGCCGTGGTGATTTTATCCCGTTGTTGTGAAAACCTTTCCCGCACCCATTCCGCCAGCCATTCATCGGGGACGAACGAGTTCATTCGCCACGTCATATTGGCCGTTGCGTCAATACCCAGTACGAACTCGCGAATATTGGCGACGTTGAAGATTGCATACGTTCCGGCTCCCTTCTCGACGGCGGTCTTCAGACATTCAAAGGTTTTGTGCGGTGAGGCCACCTGGGTCAAGTGCGGGCCGGATCCGATCAAACCGTGGTGGTAATAGACGCCATAGGTATTCTTGGGATTGCGCGGCGTCGAATAGAAATCCGGCTGCCACTTCCAACCGGGCGAGTTGTCCGCGAAGACAATGATTGTCCCTTCCGGGATGGTGAGCAGTTGTTTCTGATTCAGCGCCGAACCTTCCGCCCAAAGCGTGGTGGAAAGGTGGCGCGGCTGACGCGGACACACTTCATCGAGAATTTTCACTTGCGCGGCCATCGCTTCGGAGATTAATCGCCCGCGGTCGGCATCGGATTGTGGCGTGTTCGGGTCGGCCATCCACATCGGCCGATCAGCGATGCCGCGCAGGCCAAGTTGCCAGATCACATTGGGATAGGCAGCCCACTTCTCCGCATAAGCACGCCAGACTTCGCGCACTTCGGCTGGATGGCTAAAATAGGAGTATTTTAGGTCCCGGCCGCGCTGCTTCCAATAATTGAAATAGCTGAAGGCACTTACTCCAAGCGGTTCAACGTGATGCTGCGAGACGAACACACCGCGGCGCGCGCACTCTTCCACCAGCGCTGCTTCCGGCGGGTTCATAATGTCAACAAAGCTGGCGGGGATGATCAGGTTGAAGCGGCTGCGCACCAGCGCCTCCGCCACGGCACGCATCACCTCGCGATGCACCACTTGCCCGTAGTAGGGATAATCAATCTGGCGCTTGCCACCGCTCTCCTTCCACTCGGTCAGCAAGTCCTCGTCGTTGATAAACCAGCCGCGAAACCGGAAGGAAGGCTCTCCAGAGCTGAGTTTCACTTCGTCCCACGCCAGGGTTGCCTGCGGCTGAGGTGGACGCGAGGACCAGTAATAGAGTGGGTCCACGCCGATATATTTCTCGATGAACGCATACAGCCCGAACATGGTCCCACGCTCGTCACTGCCTGCGATGATGAGTCGTGAATCAACAGTCTCCACCCGGTAGGCTTCCCATTTGCCTTTCAAGCCGTCACCAAATCCCGGCGCGAGCTTTTCCAGCAGGGCGGAGGATTCCGGGCGGTTTAATGAAACTACCACAATACTGTTGTCATCCGCACGCGTCACGAGGGGAGGGGCTTTGCCGGTAATCTTTCTCGTGTCGCTGATGAGGTCTTCCACCGCGAGCCGCACGCATTCGGATTCGCTTTCGAGTACGCATACTGTGGCGGTCGGGCTTGATGAGACTAGCCTGAACCCAGTGCGACTCAACGCAGTGCCAGAGGCGCGGATGACTGGCGTTGAAGAGGCAAACAATATAATAAAAAGCAGGCAAACCTTTGTGAGCCAAAGCGTGTTAGCACAAGGACGGAGTAGCAATGAAGTATGGGGCATGGTTAAATGCATGGTTGCGAGTTGAGTTTTTATATGCGGCGTATTCATACCTTTAGCTATGGCTTGCCATTAATTTCTGCAACCCCGCTTTGGCGAACGAACGGTTGTTTATAAACCAATGTCGAATCGGCGCTTAAATTCACAGTATCCACAAATTCTTCGGTCCCGGTCTGGATGGTGACTTTATAAACACCTTTGAATCCGCGCAGCGTAGCCTTGCCCTCTGGATCCACCTTCAAGGTAGTGGCTGGTGTCCACCATTGATTGAAAACCAAATCAATAAAGGGTTTGCCCGCTAGTTTTAAGTTCCAATTAATGTCAAACAAAGGCGCTCGCTTGGCATAGTGGGCACCATCCCAGAAACCCCACATAATAAAACCATCGCTATGCGGGTGGCTAAAGGTGATGGTCAATAGGTCGCGAAAATAGGCGGCTTCCAGGGACGCGGGGGCCAGGGTTTTGTTATCGTATTCGGTGAGTTTTACCGTTCCGCCGGTAATTTCATGGTAATCCTCAAAATGGGCGTACATTTCCTCTGGCGGAATCATGTACCGGAAATGCGCTTGAAAACCAACGCCATCTATCTTGCCTCCCTTGGCCACCACCTCCTTGACGATTGACCTGAAGAAATCGCTATTCACATAAAAATTGCTCAAATGAGCCTCGTTCATATATTTTTTCACAGAAGGATCCATTTGGTGTACCCGGTTAAAAATATCGGCATACACTTCCCGGCCGGTCACATAGCCGGGTGTGCCTTTGAATGCGTTGGCAATGTCCACGTTGCCGGTCGGTTCATTGATCACGTCCCATTCCTTGATGACCCCTTTCATGCCGGGGTAATTCAGCATTTCGTCCAGATGGGCGTTGATGCGCCTGGTCAGATTGGTCAGATTTGAAGCTTCATTTTTTAAGTTTTTGGGGGAATTTTTCCAGCCCGGCCAGACCAGGGTGTGTCCACGCACTCGTATCCCATGATCGGAAAGCCATTTAACGGTGGCGGCTTTTTTGGCTTTCGGATTGCCCCAATCACCCTCCCAAGCGGCCCACTTGTGTCCATTCTCGAACACCACTTCACTAAACCCATGCCCTTTTCCGTCGAGGTTGAACAGCTTTTCCTGATACGTGTTGCCCTGACTTTTGTCGCCAGTAATCTTCCCTTCATTGATGGCGGTGCCAAAGGCGTAGTCATGGCGCAACATTTCGAGCTTCACTTGCGCGCCGGTGATCGGGGCATTGTTTTTATCGAGGACCACAAACCCCAGGTTCGCTTTTCGGTATTGCTCAATGCGCGCCGCCGCCGCCGCGCGCCAAGGGGCCTCGGGCTCCATCCCCGCGTATTCATCGTTGCTCACCGTGGGCAACGATGACAGCGGACGCGATTGCTGGTAATTGATTAAGGCCAAGCCGCCGATTTGCATTGTTTGCGCCGCCACCCCCAATTGCAGGGCAAATTTGGCACCGCCGGGTGCGTGATTGCCTTTTGCTTGGAACGGCAGCAGATACTGTTTCCAACCAGTCCCCACTCTTTGTTCAAAGGCCAGTTCCTTGGTGTAGGTTTTGTTATTTTCAAAGGTAAAGCATCCCATCCCAATCTGATTTGGGGCGGAAATGGTACGCGCCCAGAAAACCAGCAGCAACCGATCGCCAGCCGCAATCGCCTCGCTGGTATTTAAAGACAGGCCAGCATTCCAAGGGTTTTGCGGGACGGTTGCGATGGCAACCTGGGTTGCCTTCGTGAACGGCTGGTCGGGAATTTGCACCAAGGTTTTAGTGCCACCACTTCCTGAAGTGTTCGCTGCGTTGGCTGCTTCGTTGGGCGGAAATACCCAGGTACCTCCGGTAATCCCGTACTGCGTTTGCCATGTGCTTTTAAGGCTGGCGTGGTAATTATCTTCTTGGGCAACTACATTGCCCAAGAGGAAAAGGAAAACATATGCAATCAGGGCTTTCATGACATTTTCAAGGTGCCAAAATTGGCCTTACTGCTGTTTTAGCTTCGTCTCCGTAAACGCCAACTTTTCGGTGTACACCTTTAAATTGCGAAACACCATTTTCGTGTGGACCATGCAGCGGATGGCGATGTGTCCGTAGTTCAAGA
>JBAXGN010000252.1 GCA_037139415.1 Verrucomicrobiota bacterium
ATTGACAGAGCACGGCGAAAAAGGCAACTTTTATTTGCGGATAAGCACTAAGGCGCGCAGGATTTTGGGCGGCTGGCGAGACGCGAGCGAGGCGCATATGCGTTAGGCCAAATGCCGGGCTTGGAGGTTTACCTCAACGATGGCCGGGTGGAGATCGATAATAATTTGGTCGAGAATGCCATCCGGCCCACCGCCCTCGGCAAAAAGAACTGGCTCTTTATTGGGGACGCGGACGCGGGCGAACGCAGTGCCATCCTTTACACGGTGATTGAAAGTTGCCGCCGCCGTCAGTTGGACCCGTACAGCTATCTCAAAGAAGTCCTCACCCGCCTGCCCCACATGACCAACCGCCAAATCCCGGAAGTCACCCCGGCGGCTTGGTCGAAGCGCAACCAATCAGCGCTCCAACGCCTCGCCTCATAACCGTCAGAGCCGATTTATCTTACGCCTCTCATGGTTCTCTCATCCCTTGTCAAGAGGTGCTCGGCGTTACGCTTACACTTTACACACAACCGCAACAGTACACGGCGACGCGACTTCATCTCTACCGCCCTGTCCAAGTTGCTTGATCAGGATGTATCGTCCTGAACCTATCTTTTGGCCAGCTTTGAACGACGTATCCGACATGTGCATGCCGAGAGACTAACAGGGAACAGGAGGTGAAGGCAATCCGTTTTGAATATAGCCGTTTTGACTGCAGACCGGGCCCTACTTCATCTTCGACTTAATCTTAGTGCGGTTCATGCTTATCTTTAGTCGGGCCAACTCCAGGCTTTCAGCTTTCGCGTTTTTAGCATGGTTCGCGGTTTGAATTTCTCGCCCATTCCAACTCCTGACTCCAAGCTTCCAAATTTTTCGATTATATTTTTCTGCCCGATAATCTATTTGCCATGTCCGATTTCCCTAATTTTATGCCTGTAAATGTTTCTGCAAAATCAGCTTCGTGGGTTGTTTCATTCATCATTTTGCCTTCTACCTTCTGCCTTTCGTTTTTTCCTCCCGGAGGGAACCACCTTTCCCATTTCTCCCTTATCCTGCTGCCCGTGGGTCATTACGGACTGCGCGTTTGCGA
This sequence comes from Verrucomicrobiota bacterium, assembly GCA_037139415.1. Lineage (NCBI taxonomy): Bacteria > Pseudomonadati > Verrucomicrobiota > Verrucomicrobiota bacterium. The sequence continues at coordinate 1,073 of JBAXGN010000252.1, forward strand.
TCCGCCAGACACCGTGTGTCGCGATCCACCTGACTGAAAAACGATAACGACATAATATTATGAAAACTCAAATTCTGGTGCTGGACCGTTTAAAATTCCAGCTCCTGACTCCAAACTCCTATCTTCTTCGGTTTCATTTTTTACCTGCCATTTTTATGCCATGCTCTTCGCTCCCCATTCGCGTCGCTTCGCGTAATTCGCGGGCATCCCATGTCTGTCTCTGAAATTTGAAATCTTAAATCTGAAATCCCTATGTGGCCCCACAAATTCATCTCCCGCATCATCCGGCCCAAGATCATCAAGCCGGTCATCATCCGCGCCATCATCCGCATTGCCCCGAAACGGATCGGCCCGCGCCCCAAACCATCCCTCATCACCCAATACTTTCGCACGGCCCAACGGTTCATGAACTTGGATCGGATGCTGTTTTCCAACAGCTTCGCCTTTTGCCAGAACTCGTTGCGCCAGCTTCTGGCCACCTTCCCGCAACCAAACTGCACCACCCCCCTGCAAAATGGACCAGCCGCGGTTGACTCCCAATCCGCACAACAGTCTGTTTTACATCAACTTATAAAATTGACTTCCGTCGAGGCCACTTCCTGAAAAATTCATTTTCGGTACAGAAACGGTCCACTTTTGGTCCAGTTTTTATACCTGCCACCCCAATCACCCCCAACCCAACACGATTATGCTCAAGCTCAACGATGCCCAACGCGAAAACTCCTGGCTTGGGTAAAACAACTCCTTGACAGCGCCAGAGATTCGGCCCATTTAATTGTCACACCGCACCCATTGTGAATGAGATACGCCCGTGACATTTGCCACGCGAAGAGCCAATCCAGGAAACTGGCGTTGGCCGCCCGGCGACATCCAGGGACATGCAAAAGTGCGTGTGCCCGATGGAATGCAACCGTGAACGTCGGCAAAAAATCATGAACAAGGTTAAATATAACCGGCGGTCTTTGGCGGTCGAAAAAATAGTATTACGCTGCATGGCGGTCATTTCTCCTTGTCGAGCCGCCTCAATCACGGTACTAACATCCCAGTGGATTTGCCGGACCACCCGCCGGTCGAATCCTCAGTCAGACAACCATGAGATCGTTGCTCGTCATTACGAAGGAAAACGGCATGTGCGGTGCCGTGCAGGCCGCGTTGGACGCGGCCCAATTCCGCGTCCTTGGTTGCCACGGTCTGCCCGAGGCGGAACCCCTTTTGCGCCAAGGCCTGCTGGACGCCTGCATTCTGGATATGGACCTGACCGATGTGCAACCGATCCGGGTGATTGAGCAATTGCGCCGCCTGGCGCCCGATTGTCCCATCCTCGTGTACGCGACCGCCCGCAAATGGGAATGGGAAGAGGATGCCTATTTGCTCGGGGTAACCCACATTCTGGCCAAGCCCGTGCGTGGCCGGTTGCTGCAAACCTTGCTCGAACGCTTGTCGCCGGTGGCCGCCACAGTGCCAGTGGTTCCCTCAAACCGCCCGCCACCCGCCGCCAAAGCCGACTCGGATTTGAATCTCAAAGCTGCGCTCGAAGCGTTGCGGGATGCCTCGACGGTCCTGAGTCACAGCCTGGAACCCGCCGCCTTGCTCAAGCAATTTCTCCTGATGTTGCGCGAGGTGATTGATGTCAACCGTGCCGCCATTTTTTTACGTGCCTCCTTTCAGGGGCTGGATTTGAACGCGGAGCTGCCCAAGAACGGGAGCCTGCGTCCCGCCTGCGCCATCGGCATCCCCAACGAATTACTGGAACATTTTGAGTTGTCGCTGGATTCGGGTATCGGCGGCTACGCGCATCGGTACGGTCGGATTCTGCGGCACGGGGCGGAAGAGGTCGCCCGGGATCGGGCCATCCAGAAAGAATTTGAACTGCTTGGCACTCAGGTGGCCATCCCGATCCTGGACCGGGAATGCCTGGTGGGCGTGGCCGTGTTTGATAACCAGCTTACCGGCGAGGCGTTCACCAACGAGGCCTTGGCGCTTATTTTCCATCTCCTGGAGCAGTTGGGCATGGCGATCAAGAATAGCTGGCTGCACGATCATTTGCGCGCCAGCCTGGGCATGATGACCGGAGTGCTTGGCCAGCTCAGTTGCGGCTGCGTCATTGTGGACCGGCATCTCAAAATTCATTTTGCCAACCCGGCGGCGCACGCGCTACTGCGGCATCCGAATGAGGAGGCGTCGGTCACCATGGCGTTTTCCGAACTCCCCAGCCCCATCGCCAGCAAAGTCTTCGAGACCCTCAAAACCGGGCGCGATCACCCGCCCTTTATGTTCCGCCCGGCGGGCCAGACGGAGGACGTGTATCAAATCACCATTTGCGCCTTCCAGCAGGCCGTCGGCGGCGCGGTCCTGCTGCTCTTGGAAAATTACACCCATGTGGAGCGCGCCAAACAACTGGAAATCGAGTCCGCCAATCTCCGGATGTTGCAAAAAATGGCCCAGCAATTTGCGCACGAAATCGGCAATTCCCTGGTGCCCATTTCCACCTTTCAGCAAATGTTTCAAGCCCAGACCAAACCGGTTGAATTCCCGGCGGAATTGGTGGAGGCCATTGCCCACAGCGTCAACCGAATCGCCCGGCTTTCGCGCCAGATGTTTTTCCTCTCCCGCGATCAACCGGTCGAGTCGCACGCCATCGAAGTCAAGTCACTCGTTCAGGATGCCTTCAAGGAAGCGCAGGTTTTTTATCCGCATAAAACCCCGGCGCTGGCGCTGGAACCGCTGCCGCAATCCTGTGTCATTTGTGGCGAGGAAAACGGCCTCAAACATGCGCTCGCCGAGCTGTTCTTAAACGCCTTTCAGGCCAACCCGGCGGCGGCCGAAACCCGCGTGCGCATTCTGCGGGACGCGGCAACCTCCGGCACTCATTGGCTGCACATTGAGGTGCTGGATGCCGGGCCGGGCTTCACCGCCGAAACCATTCGCAAAGCCCAAAAGCCATTCTTCACCACCCGCACGGTGGGTGTGGGACTGGGCTTGACCGTCGCCAACAAAATCCTGGACGCCAACAAAGGCCAGTTGACCATTGCTCCCAACGGACCAGGTCAGCCCGGAATGGTCCGCTTTTCCCTGCCGTTGCAGGATAATTTGACCCTGGAAATTTGTACGTAAAAAAAGACTGGAAAAAATAAACCAAGCCTTTAGCCTCATTCCCAGACATGAACAACTGGACATACACTGCCTGCAAGCTGGCGCTCGGTGCCGGCCTGTTACAACCTGGACTCAGCTTCGCCTTGGGGATTCGTATCGCGGATCAGGATGCCCGCGCCACCGCCCGCGGCAACGCATTTGCGGCCACTGCGGATAATCCCTCGGCCATTTATTACAATCCCGCCGGCATCAGTCAATTGACCAACCAGCAAGTGCGGGTCGGTGTTTACGGCATTGTGCTCGGTTCCGAATACACCAGCCCCACCGGGCGTAAATCAGAAACGGTGGGCCACGTGCAGGCGCTGCCGCAACTTTACTATGTGTATCATCAGGAAAATTCCCCGCTCGCGTTCGGCCTGGGCGTTTACAGCCCCTATGGCCTGAGCTTGGAATGGCCGCAAAACACCGGTTTTCGCACCTTGGCCACGGAAGGGCGCATCGGCTATTTCACAGCGCATCCCGTCGTCAGTTGGCAGGTGCTGCCCACGCTCTCGCTGGCGGCGGGGCCGACCTTTAATTATGCGGATACCGACTTGCGGCGCGGCATTCTGGGGGGCAACGACCAATTCCGATTCACCGGCCATGATTGGGATCCGGGCTTTACGTTGGGGGCGATGTGGCGGCCGCACGAAAAACATTCGTTCGGGCTGACCTATCGCAGCCGTACCACGCAAAATTTTCAGGGTAACGCGATTACCCACCTGCCGCCGATTCGGTCTGCCACCGAAACGGCCAATGCGGAATTCAATTTCCCCCAGAATGTGGTCTTGGGCTACTCCTTCCGCCCCACGCCGGATTGGAATGTGGAATTCGACGTGGACTGGACGGATTGGAACAGCCTGAACACGGTGACTCTGCACAAACCTTCCGGAGACATGAAGTTGCCGTTCAATTGGCGATCGAGCTTCTTCTATGAATTTGGCGTGACGCGCCAATTGGGATCCGGATTGGCCCTCAGTGCCGGATATATTTACAGCGAAAATTCCGTGCCAGATCGCGATTTCAGTCCCTTGGTGCCCGATTCCGACCGTCATATTTTCTCTTTGGGTTTGGGCCAAAAAAACACCTCGTGGAATTGGGATATCGCCTATCAATACGCCTTTAGCCCCACTCGCCGGGTGGACCAGAGCGTCTCCACCTCGTTGGTGGGAGAATCGGCTAACGGCCTCTACCACTATGCCAGCCATGCCATCACCATCTCTATTGGATACACCTTCTAAGGTTATCACCCCGCCGCCCTCCAGCGCGCGCCGCACTTTGCTGGTGGTGGACGATGAGGAAGGTCCCCGGCTCTCGCTGTGGACCATCTTCAAGGACGACTATCAGGTATTCCAAGCCGAGGGCGGTGCCCAAGCCATCGCCTTGGCCCGCAAGCAACACATGGACGCCGCCGTGCTGGATATTCGCATGCCAGTCATGACCGGCACCGAATTGCTGGTGCAGCTCAAGACCATTGACCGCCACATCGAAGTGGTCATGCTGACCGGTTACGAAACCCCGGAGACCATCAAGGAAGCCTTGCGCGCTGGCGCTTGCGATTATTTGAATAAACCGTTCAATATTTCCATTATCCGCGATTCGGTGGCGCGCGCCATGCACCGCCGCGCGATCTCCGATGAGATGCATTCCGCGCAAATACAACTGGAAAACCTGAAGACGGAAATCAGCAACCAGCAGACGCAACTCAAGAAACTGGGCAACCAGATCACCATCTATGCCAGCGTACTCCATGACATTTCCAACCCGCTGTCGGCCATCGGCATGACCGTGGAATTAATCCTGGAGGATTTAAACCGCTCGCCGGTTTTAACCGGGGAATGCCTGGAGCAATTCAAGTCCAAGGTTTCCAACATTACTTTCATTGCCTCCAATTGCATCGAAATCTGCAAACGCTATCTCAGCTACCTCCGGCAAAAGCCCGGTGACAAAACCGTGGTCTCCCTCCAGCGGATGCTGGAAGATTTGAAACTGGTGTTGAAGTACAATCCGCATGTGCAAGAACACTCGGTTTCCATTTCGCCTTTGGCCATCACTCTGCCAGTGCAGATTCACAGCCTTGATTTACTGCAAATCCTGATTAACCTGGTGAATAATGCGCTGCAATCCTCACCCCAGTCAATCCAGGTCGAAGTGTTCGCTCAAACGCTTCCCGGCCCCTTGGACCTCAGCGCCATGCCGGATGGACCTCAAAGCCGTTTCATCAATCGGGAAACCTTCCGCAATGACACCGCGTTGGCCGCCATTTCGGTGCATGACACCGGAACCGGTATTCCGCCGCAGATTCTGCCCCGTCTATTTGAAACCTTTTTCACCACCAAAGCGCAGGGTGCCGGCACTGGCTTGGGGCTTTCCATCGTGCGCAAGCTGGTCGAAAACGCCGGGGGCGGCATCCATGTGCAAACCTGCCTCGGCCGGGGCACGACCTTTACAGTATATTTTCCCGTGGCCACGACCAACGTTACCGCTTGAATTTGTTCCGGCACGCATTTCTGTTCACCGCCGGCTGGTTTGGTGCGGCGCTCGTTTTGGCTGCCGCCCCCGGCGCCGGCTTGGTCAACGGGGGATTTGAAGCGGGCTTTGATGGCTGGACTTGTGGTCCCGAGGATCAAGGCATCAGTCAGATTTCCACGGTTCGTGCCGCGACTGGCACCCATAGCCTTTGGATTCGTGATACCGATACCAAGCATGGCTCGGATGTGTTATCCAGTCGTATCCCGGTTTCGCAGGGAACGTATGAATTGCGCGGCAAGTCGTTTACCGTTTCCGGTCAGGGCCTGGGCATTTATATTCGCGAACTGGACGCCAAGGGCAATCGGGTCAAACAACCCAAAGACACGCTAGCTTCCCCCAGCCCCAAAATCGGCCAGTGGCGTCCCTTCCGCCTCGAGTTCATGCCGCAACCGACGACGGCCTTCGTGCAACTCTGGATTCACAGTTTTTTCACCGCCCAAGTGGAGGTGTTCCTGGATGATCTGGAATTGGTGCCCGTCCCCACGCCATCCGCAGCACCGCCTTGGACGCCACAGTATAAACTCAAGCCGGCGGAAACCAATCGGCTGACCCCGGCAGATATCGTGGGACCAGATGGCATTGTGTATCCCAACTGGGCGCAGACCGGAGTGCGCGGCGGGATTCCCAAAGTGAAAGAGATCGTCAAGCTGGATGACTTTGGCGCGGCGCCGGATAGCGGCAAGGATATGGCGGAGGCCCTCGAAAATGCCGTGCAAGCCGCCAGCGCCAAGGGCGGCGGAGCAATTCTGTTTTCGGCGGGGACCTATTACCTGGACCGGCCCGTGACCATCCGGGAAAGTGGGATTGTCCTGCGCGGCCAGGGCATGGAGCGCACCCGGATCATTTTCCGCTATGCCCTGCCGTCGAACGGGGCGGTGTTTTATTGGCCCAAACCGAACCTGCGCGTGGGGACCAGCATCCCGTTTGAACTGCATTGCCTGCCTCAGGGCCTGATGAAGATGCGGATTACTGCGGATGGCGGCATTCCGCTGGGGGATTGGCAGCGCAGCCAGCATTCCGGCAACACGTTCATGAGCCGCGCTTCCGGCAAGGCCATGTCCAAGCTGGCGGACGGACCGCACACGTTGACTGGCACCGGCGAATATCAGGATGGCCGCACGCGTTCCACCGCAGTCCGCTTCACACTGGACCGCTCCCTGAAAAATGAGCGGGTGCCCAACTCCCAGGTGGCGATCTGTTTTCAAGGGCCGGGGTTGGTCGGGCCACCATTCAAGCTCGCCCGGGACGGACGCCGCGGGGACCTGCAACTCGAATTGGTGGCGGCGGCAGGATTGGCCGCTGGAGATACGATCATGCTGGAAGGCCCGGCCACCGAACGGTGGAAAACGCTGACGCAAAACAAATGTGAATGGGGCACGTACCGCCGTTACTATTTGCGCGTGGAGAAAGTGGATGGCAACCTCATTACGATCAATCAACCCTTGCGCATTGAGTTTCCGACGGTGGACGGTTCCTATGTGCAGAAGATATCTGTGCTCCAGCGCTGCGGCGTGGAAGACATGTACTTGGAGCAAACGGAAGATTTGTGGATCACCACCGTTAGCTTTGATTATGCGTGGAACTGCTGGGCGCGCGGCGTCAAAGTGCGCAAGTGCGGTCGTAACCCGGTGTACGCCCACAGTGCCAAGTGGTGCGAAATCCGGGACTGTGTGTTTGACGATGCCTGGTTCAAGGGTGGCGGCGGTACGGCGTATGTGGGCTGGGAACTGGTCAGCGATTGCCTCATGGAAAACGTGGAGACGTTCAAATTCCGTCATGCCCCCCTGATGCAATGGGCCGCGAGCGGGTGCGTCATCCGCAAAGGCGTTTTTCATGATTCCGATGCCCAGTGGCATTCCGGCTGGACGCATGAAAACCTGTTTGAGCAATGCGTCATCAACTCAGTCAGCGGCAACGGTGGCTACGGCTTCGGCATGTGGGCTTCGCCGCCGGAAGATTCGGCGCACGGCCCCAATGGCCCGCGAAACGTCATCTATAACTGCGATGTTTCCAGCATCAAAGACGGCCTCTGGCTGGGCGGTATGAACGAAAACTGGATCGTCGCATACAACCGCTTCAGTGTGCAAAAAGGGGCGGGCGTGACCATGAAAACCTTTAGTTTCGACCACATCATCCAAGGCAATGTGTTTGATCTGAAAGATGCCCAAAGCCCGATGGTCCTCTTGCAGACCCCCAACTGTTCCGGCGTGGAAATCCGGACTAATGTATTGCGTGGCGGCAGTGGGCAATTCGCTGGCGGCCTCGGCAAACTGTTCCACGAAGTCGGCAACCAAAAGGCGGACACCGCCA
>JBAXGN010000253.1 GCA_037139415.1 Verrucomicrobiota bacterium
TATGTCCGGGCTTCTTAAAAAAACTGCTTTTCTAAGTCCGACAGGCTGCTAGGCGATACCACGCTCCGTCCTGATCCAAAATATCTGGCGTGGCATCGCGCACACAAGTTTCAAAGTTGAATCTTGGCGTCATCCCCGGCCACAGGGGGAGCGGAAGGCGCAGGGAATCAGCGGAGATGTAGCTCGCGAGGGGTGGATTCGCCCCAGACGGAGATAAGGACGGTGTTGGAAGTAATTTTGAGGCATTTGACTGAAAGAAAAGCGGGACCAACAGCCATGAGGCTGAGTTCATTCTCACGAAGATTTTTGCCATTGATAATCGCCATAGACAGGCTTTTACCAATCGTGATGCCAGTCAGTTTAAACTGGGTCGCATCTGGAACCGGAGGAGCCGGTGGGACTGACAATGCCGAACCGGACCAGCTCCCTGCCTGGAATTGTTTAGCCATGGCGACAGCACGCAGGATGGCGGCGGCATCGAGTTTTAGGGCGAGGTTATTCATCGCTGCAGTTTCCAGGTTTGGGAATGGTTCCTTGAGGCTATGCAGGTAATACCAAGCGTAGGATTCCACCAGGTCATTCGACACACCACGCCCATTCCCGAAAGCACTGGCGATTTCCAAATACGCGGCCTTATGATAATTCGTCGCCGCGTGAAACAGGCATCTAATGCCTAACTGTGGATTGGCACTTACTTGCTGGCCGCCATAGACTGACGGTCGCCCATTCAGAAGAACACTGCCCACTTCATAAACTCCGTCCATATTCTGTTGCGCGGCAGATTTTTGGAACCAACCCAGCGCCTCTGCATGATAACCACGACCAGCATAAGCCCGCCCCAAGGCGACTTGAGCGGCAGAATCTCCCGCCTCAGCGCGCACGCGGTCAGCGGAAATTCCAGTAAGTGGAGCCACCAAGCTGCTGGTATTTGGATTTTGGGAAAGAAGGCATCCTGCTTGAACTAACAGCAGTATAGCTTGAATGAGAAAAGGCTGTTTCATTATTTCCAAGGGTTCCAATTTTTGATGAATATAATGCGGCCCAGACGAATGTTCATAGTTTACCTTTAGAGGCTATTTGCGATGCATTTCAGGTTGCAGGGAGAGATCCATTATTGGAATCGACTTCAATGACCTTTTTAAGGTCAGCGATGTGAGTCTTCGTAAAATAGGTTGTGAAGTTCGTACCGGCTAGAACAACCGCCAGGTTCTGGCCCTCCATCGCAGCAAAGAGACCCCGTAACTGAGTTCGCGAACCATTGGCGTATTGAAACATCGCGCTATGGTTGGGGCAAAGGGCTAAATAGTTTTGATAGTGCCGCTTCACAAGGTCAAGAAACTCTACCTTTTCGAAGTAATAGCTGCCGTCGTCGAGCTTGAAAGGAAGTGGTGCCTGGCAGACTTGACAGATCATTTCACCATCCTCATTCGTGTATTGGTGGCGCAGGTATTCCTCTGTCTCCTCTTTGACATCTTCCCGCCCCACCGCGACCGAACGGATGCGCTTTTCGGTGACACGCTCCGGTGCATCTGCGGCTCCTTCACCCACGCGCTCAGCGCGACGGTCGGCGTTGACAGGTTCATGGTCTGGAAGATTTCCAGACGAGCGTTTCTCCCGCTCTGCGAGATAGCGTTCCTGCTCCTCAGCCGGCAGGCTGGCGAAGCGCTTGGCACGTTCCAAACTTTGGGCGTCGGGAAATCCAACCTGCTTTGCCATGGTCTCCTGCTGGCTTGCCATGGCCTCCTGCTGGCGATGGTCCTCGGAAATCTTGGCTGCATCCGCCCCAAATTCAAAATGTTGGAGCCAGCGCCAGCCGGAATCGAAAGGAAAACCCGCAGGTAGTGCCTCACGGGAGGCTTTCCGTGGCGGAAGAAACTTAAGGTCCATTCCGATCTGCTGAGGCACCCATGAGGAAGATTGAAGCCGACTACAGAGCTTTGAAAAGTAATATCTTGTTTCATGATGTCCCCAACCCTTGTGATGGCTATATGGAACCTCAAGGATGTGGGAGTTGGACCGCCCTTGCTCGCAAAGGATTCGCCAAAGGAAGGTGATAGCAACGATATCCGGCGTGCCCAACTGAATACTTTTTTCGATATGGGGAAGGATGTTAAGTAATTCATCCACTGAGCTCAGGTACGTCTGTACCCCGACCGCTTTGGCAAAAGCAACCAGCCGGCCGATGGTTACTCCGCAGTCCTGGTAATAATCAGCGAGCGCCATCGGTAACCCATTGCTTTCGGATGGTTCACCAAGTTTATAGGCATTGTAGTAAACAGATAGCTCGGTATGCTCAAATGGATCATCGAGAAACACATGCTTCGGCTGAGTCCACTTACCATCTTTGCGTTCAAAGATGCAATAGGGCTTGAAGATAGCGGCTTTTTCGGGATCTTTCTCCACAAGAGCAATCCAGCGGGCGAGATCATTTCTATCTGGCTTTAAACTGGCCGCCCCATACCGTTCCCTGAGAACCGCCTCAATTCGCTCTGCCTCACCTACTTCACGGACACCAATAATCACTTTAAGAAATTTGTGGGCAGCTTCCTGCTGTTTATTGTTATTGCCTGAGGTGTATAGGCGCACATCCACACGGGGTAACACCTCATCGTGCTGCATGTCATTGTCCGGAAAAAAACACTTACTTCCGAGGCTATAACTGGCATTACTGAGGCGGGCGATCTGAAGATTTTTTAGTTTTTCAAAATGGATCTCTAACTGATCCGGGTCTGCTGCGAGGTGATCAAAGAGCAACCCATACAATCCTTGATGCCACTCCATTGACTTTTCAGAAAGCCATTTCATGAATGCCGGATCAGGACCGCTTCTGATAAAACTATACGCGAATGTGCTCTGGGAAGCTACGGATGCTTTTTGAGTAAGACATTCAATAAACTTGTCTATTCCCCATCCGGTAATAGCCAGACCAGCAAGGAAGCGGTCGGCATTACTATTTTTCTGCGCGGCAGCTATGGCCCAGTTGAGTGGTTGGCCGCCCTGGCCACTGAGAAAGGCAAGGTCCCCTGAAGACAGGAGTTCTTTGAGTGAAGCCTTAGCTTGGCGCAAGTTTTTGGCTGGGGCGTGGGACTTGGAATACGTTGGCGTGAGGGGCTGATTATTCATCTCGTTGATGATGGCCGTGCGGATGGGCTGATAACGAGGCGGAAGGGGATCCTGGGGATTCGGTAGCACTGCAAGGAATTCACCGGTCAGGAGGTCCAACTGACGAACGATGTGCAGGGAGCCAGCGGCCAGTTGGGCCAGTTGCGCGAACAGAGGAGCGTTGGCTGGAGTATCCTTAACACTGGCCCGGCTAAGCTCTGGAACAAATGGCGCGTGCAAATGAAAACGAAGCCCAGAAGTTTCTTTATCCGCAGGGAAGAATACCGCGACACGACCGGTGGTGGCCGGGATGATTTTGAACTGCTCCGCAATGGGTTGTTGGGCGTTGAAAATCGTGACATGCGGAAGGCTGGCGAGAGCGAACGCAACCGACACGAATTGTTTCTCCAACCCTTGCACAGGCTGGGAAAAACGCAAAAAATGTGAACTGGCTATGGATTCGCCGTTTGCCCGCTTGAGCACCTCAATATGGTTGGCGGAATGGTGAACGCGCAACACCTCGCCGGAGAGGGTTGGATTGATTTGCCAGCGGATAGCCTTGAGGTGGGAAAGGAAGAGAAGCGTTGTCTCGGCAAGCCCTTCAAGACCCGCCTTGACCTCAGCATAGGCCACCGGCGAACTCTTTTTCGGATTATTAAAGGGGAAATCGAAACGGGTTTTGTGGAGAAGGTCTGGCTTGGGGGCTATCTCAGTAGGCAGCACAAGGTCACAGATGCTGAAGGAGACGTTAGGGGACCAAATGTGCGGAGTCTCCGAGTAGGCAAAGACCGCTTTGAAGCCGACTCCAAAACGCCCGATCTGATCCGGCTGGTCCTTCTTGGTCCCCTTGCCAATGTTGGTTATCCCCAGGACGTCGTCCTTGTCAAACGGCCGTCCGTTGTGCTCAAAACTGACAGCACTTTCGCCCAACGCGAAGGTGACTTCTGTTGCGCCAGCATCCTCCGAATTCTGGAGCAACTCGTAGATGAAATGGGCACGGTCGGGATAAAGTTCTTCGACAATTTCCCTGATGCCTGAGTACTCCTCGTCCGCCAAGACATCAGCCAACTTTTGCCGTTTGGCCCGAACTTCGTCAATAAAGCTCATTGTACCCCCTCCGTCCGCACCGTGAGGGTGCCAAAGAGAACCGGCGAGGCGTGGATATCACCGCCATCTGCGGCCTTTTTCAGCTCAGCCAAATGCCGAGTGAAATCGGCATTGGCCCTAGCGAGTTCGCTGGTTTTCATTAAACGAATTTTGTCATTTGTTGCAGCGGCGATTTGGGTCTCGATGGCATGGGTACGGGCGCGGTGGCTCACCGTAAGGCTCTGGATGCGGTGCTCCACGAGTTGACGATTTTCGGCAATGTGGTTTGCCAGGGCGACCGTCCACTTGGCATGGTGCTGGGCATCGAGCGTGTCGAGATCACCCTGAGATGGGGCGACAGCGGGACTGGCGTCCGTGGCGCACTGCAAAAGGTTTAACAGCGCATCCTCCACTGCCGGAGCGGAGACTACGGGAACAAGGATTTCATCCCGCTTCACTCCGTGCATTTGCCAGCGGTAGAGAGCAAAGGGGTAATTGCCAGGGGGAACAGCACTACTTTGTACGAAGAGGGAAACGGAGGCCGACTCATCGAGTTGAAGGAAGCGGGCTGCCTGGCGCAATAACGGGTGTGTTACCGACAGGTAAACCGCACCAGGATTGGCGGTTGCCGTTTGTTGATCGAGGGTAACGGCTAGAGTGGGCTGAGCCCCTTTGAGCCACTTTTCCCAATCCTTGGCGAGCGGCTCCGTAGAGCGCGGCAAGCACTTAAAATCATCGAGAAGCTTCAAACGGGCTTCCTGACTCAGGCGCAGGGTTTTGAGATTCTCCTTACCCAAGAGCGGGTCGGTCTCGGTGCCCAACCGAAGGGAGAGATAAGTGGAAAGACAGCGCTGCATTGCCTGGGGAGAGAGCCAGTAGGACTCGGCCGCTTCGACTTGCTGCCGCCAATATTGGCCAGGCACGTTTAGGCCGAAGAGTTCGGCTTGCCGTGCTTCGAGATCTTGTTCCTCGCGGATCACGCGAATGTTGTTATCCGCAATCTGGCGAAGCTGAGCCGAACGCTCTTCCGCGGTGAGGGTAAAACTCTCGGCGATGTTTTGAATAGCCCTGGTTATTTGGCCCAAGATTTCCTCATTGCCGCCGATGGCATGTTGGAAAACGCCAATCCGCCAGAGACAACGCTCATAGATATCGGCATCGACAGTACCTGGAGTGATAAGGTTGACGATGACCACGGTTTCGCTCTTCTGCCCATAGCGGTCGAGGCGGCCGATGCGTTGCTCGATCCGCATGGGATTCCAAGGGAGATCGTAGTTTACGAGGAGATCGCAAAATTGGAAATCAAGCCCCTCACAGCCGACTTCGGAAGAGAGGCATACGTCGATAGCTTCAGGCTGCTCTTTTGGCAGCGCAAAGCGACGGCGCAGGTCAGCACGCTCATCTTCCGAGACCCCCCCATGAATTAAACCGCAGCGCAGACCGGTTTCCTGGACATGGCGGTGGAGATAGGCCAGGGTGTGGCGGAAGGTGCTGAAGACAAGAGCCTTATTGTTTGGCAGCTTATTTTTGTCCTGAAGGACTTTGATAAAGGCCTCGACCTTGGGATCCTGTGGACCAAGATTACGGGATAGCTCCAGAATGGCGGCGATTTCGGAGCGGACCTCCTCCACGAACGAAAAATCTGCTCCATTCTCTGTATCACTGGCATCCATTGCATCCAAGCGGTCCAGCTTGCCAGCAAGAATATCCTGGAGAAGCGGGGCGAGACCGAACAGGCAACTGGCCGCCTGGCGCCGGATGGTGGACATCATGAAGGCGACATTCAAGCGATCATGGCAGAATTCCAGGATGCGGGCGACCAGGGCCAGAAGATCGTCATGCAACTTCCTTTGTGCTGGTGTGAACTCGACCGAGAGGGTTTCAGGTTTACGGGTAGTGAATTCGCCAATGTCCCGGCGGCGCGTGCGATTGATCAACGGGCTGAAGGTATAGAGATCTTCGATGGCGCGGATCAGCGCGATGCGCTCGGTATCAGGGATGGATTCGGCATGGAGGCGATCGTAGATACTTTGGAACGCCGGGGATTCGCGAATAAAGAGGCGCCCCCAATCGGTGCTGGCCACTTCATCAAGGCTGGCGCTCGCCGCGCGGTGCCAGCCTTCGCGGGCGGCACGGCAGTGCTGAACCGCAGTATTGATATGACGGTTGGGGGCAGCCATCTGCTCAAAGCTGGCATGGTCAATGATGAGGTCGGGGCGCAAGACATTCAGGAGGGTATAAAGGTCCTGGCTGCCCAATTGGACGGGGGTGGCCGTCAGAAAGATCACGGCGCCCGCATTGTCGCAGAGGAAACGCACGCCTTGGTGAAGGAGGGTTTCCGGATTCCGAATATGATGCGCCTCGTCCACGATGATGAGGTCAAATTTGGGCGGGGTATCCAGTTTCAGCAATCCAGGGTGGGTGTGTGAGTGTCCACCGGGAGGGCGGATGAGGAGATCAGAATCCACCAGTGAGAAGGGGAGAATAGCCTTGGCATATTGTTCGGGCCACGCCCCATCGAGATGCGTTTCTTGGAGACAGTGGCGAAGCAGCCGGCCGTCAAGGGCGGTAAAGTGTTCATCGAAACGTTTCATCTCGATAAACCATTTGCGCTCCGCAACGAGCGGCTTGGGACAGATGATGAGGACAGAGGATAAATCCATCCGGGCGCGAAGCTCTTTAATGATCAGGCCGGCTTCGATGGTTTTGCCAACGCCGACCTCGTCGGCGATGAGGAGGCGCGGGCGGTCCGAACGGATGAGTTTAAGCACCGGGCGGTATTGGTAAGGAACGAACTGGACACGCCCGGACCGGAGGGAGAAAAGATTCGTGGTGGAAGGGGAGAGGAGATGGTAACTGGTCAGATGCGCCCGCATGGCCTGGGCCGTAATGGATCGGTGCGTGTCGGACGAAACAGGAGGTGCCCGTAATTGGCTCTGGTAATAGGTGGCCTTGGCGTTATTTTGAAAGACGCGATAGCGGCATTCACCGGCACCAGGGATCACCTCGATCACGGGAAAGACCAGTGCTGAATTCGAACGAAGCGCGACTAAATCCCCCACCTTGAACAAGTTGGATGCCGGGGGAGCGACCGGCTCTGGCGGCAACGGGGAGACTGGGGGCGTAGCAGGTGGCGGACTGTGTGGAGGTTCCGCTGTGGCGCTCGGAGCACCACCGGCGGCTTTGGCCATGGCGGCGACGGCGGCAGTCTTGGCAGCCTCAACCGCTTTGATGGAAGCGGGGCTGGCGCCGATCTTCGTCAGAACGCGACTGAGGGTATCCGCATCCCGGTAAATTTCGCTGGCAGGCATGGCTGCCGCAGTAAGGTGCGCCCATTTATTGCGCACCGTCTGCAACTCCTTAACCCAAGTCCTGAACTCCTGGGGCAGCGTGAGGGTATTGGAAAGGTCGTGCCAGTTCTGATCCACAAGGCGCAACAGCGCGGCGAAGTCCAGTTGATGAAGGCTGGTGTACGAGCGCTCCTGGAGAGTGCGTTGCTGCTGGAAGCTCAAACGAGCGACAACATGCTTCTGCCACCAGTCTGGCGAGACTTGTGGAAGGGTGGTTTCCAGGAACTTGGCGAGATCGGTGGTGGCAAGGTGGAGCAGGTTATTCATGGGGGATGTTTGGTATTTTTCTCGAATTCTTCGAGCGATTTATTTTTGTGGTCATCGAACCATTTCTGGAGAGCCCGGAGGCGATGCTGGCCATCCACGGCGACCGCGTCAACGCGGTCGGTATCCCAGCGCAAACGGGCGAGCCCCTGCGCGGTGGAGGAAAATTGGACACCGCCAAAGATGACGGTTTTCTGGTCCTTAAAACCGGCATCGAACGCGTCGTCCAGGTCAAAAGGGATGCTCGGATTATTCTGCGGGTAATCCTCAAAGGCGGAGACGACCTGGCCGTTGGGATTTTTGGGGAGCAGGACCACGGTGAGACTGTTGAAAAACTTGAGTTTTTTGGTATCGCGAAGGTAGCCGTCAATCAGTTCCTTCTGGACGCGTTCCTGGTCAATCTCGCGTTGGTAAAGTTCCCTTAAGTTATATTTCTGCTCCAGCGACGGCGCCACCTGTTCATGGGTCTTAAGTTCGATGACGGCCCGAGGAATAGACAGCACCGTGGAGAAATAGGGGACGGTGATTTCGCGGGAGAGCGTAAACTCACCCTGATTACCATAGAGGGGGCGATTATAGTTGCGCTTAATCGGCTGAGTGGAAATGTTGAACATAGGTTGGGCTGGATGCCACAATCAGGATGGGATGATTGTGGCGCGACGCGCTACGGTTTGGTTTTTGGGGCGGTCGAGTTCCAAGTTGACCAGGTAGATGCCTGTGGCGGGTTCCAAGACGGGCAGCCCCAAATCCACGGCCCGTTGTTTGGCAGCAGGCAAAGCCGAGGCGGGGTTTCCCCCCTGGGAGCGCCATGCAGCTCAGTTGGTATTCCTGCCACTGGCATTTGGCATTGGGCTTGAATGGCACAAGGTTGGCCGTGACTTCTGGAATCATTTTCTCCACCACCACATAACCATGCGTGCCTTTGACGATGGCGCCCGCCGGGATGCCGGGCCCATCCACCAAGTCCAGTTCGCGACAGTTATACAGGAAAGCCGTCACCACAGACGGATTGGTCCGGTACCAAATGTAATCTGTTTTCTTAGTGCTTATCCGTAAATAGATATTGTCTGTCGCCAGCAGATTATGGCTGCGG